>NZ_PYIA01000058.1:0-42871 GCF_013265645.1 Sphingopyxis sp. BSNA05
GGCGGCAGCGGCGGTTCCGGCTTCGGCGGCGGCGGATTTGGTGGCGGCGGCTTTGGCGGCGGCGGCGGCAGCTTTGGCGGCGGCGGCGCTTCGGGAGGATGGTGATGGCTAAAGTCAATCAGTTCACCCCGGACGACCACAAGATTGTCACGTCCGCAGTCTCGCAGGCCGAGAAAACGACCGATGGCGAAATCGTTACCATCGTGACCGGCGAATCCGACCATTATGGTGATGTCGCCTGGGCGATATCCGGTCTGGTGGCGCTGACCGCCCTGCTGGTGATCAGCCTGTTTCCGGAAGTCTATCTCGGCATCATCGACTGGATGGCCGGCGGCTGGAGCGGTATCACCGCCCTGCCCTATTGGGCGCTGTTCATCTTCGCAGCGTTAAAATTTTTGGTACGCGCCTGATCCTGATCTGGAAGCCGCTGCTTTTCCTGCTCATCCCGCCACCGATCAAGAAATCACGGGTGCGCAAGCGGGCGATATCCCTGTTCCGGGTGTCCACGGATCATCGCACAGTCGGACGGACCGGCATATTGCTCTATCTGTCGATGCGTGAACATCGCGCGGAAATCGTGGCTGATGAGGCTATTGTCGCCAAGGTGGAACCGGACGTCTGGGGCGAAGCGATGGTCGGCATGATCGATCTGGTACGCGCCGGTACGCCGGGCGAAGGCATGGCCGAAGCGGTCCGCCAGATGGGCATCGTCCTGGCCGAACATTTCCCCAAATCCGACCAGAATCCCAACGAACTGCCGGACCGGCTGATCGAACTCTGACATTCCCTTCGCCTTGAGCTTGTCGACGGTCGGTTTTTGCGGCAGGCGTGCTTCATCGGGCTCAGCAAGAACGGGATAAATATGTCGGAAAATATCGAAATCATGTGGGAAGGCCGTTTCATTACGGCCAAGCGTGAAGGCAAATGGGAATATGTTTCGCGCAGCCGCGGTATCAAGGCGGCGGTCATCCTGGCGATTGACGATGGTCATGTCCTGCTGGTCGAGCAATTTCGCGTTCCGCTTGGCAAATATTGTATAGAATTGCCTGCCGGCCTTGTCGGCGATCATGACGAGAATGCCGAAGAAGACAGCGCCATTGCGGCGATCCGCGAACTGGAGGAAGAAACCGGTTATCGCGCGGATACAATGGAGGATTGCGGCGAATATTATTCCTCGCCGGGAATGGTTTCGGAAAGCTTTTCCCTGTTCAGGGCCAGCGGTTTGACCAAGGTCGGTGATGGCGGCGGCGTGGACGGAGAGAATATTGTCGTCCACCGTGTCGCCCTGAGCGGGCTGACCGATTTTATCGAGAGCAAACGCAGCGAAGGCGCCGGTATCGACGTCAAGCTGCTGATGTTTCTACAGCTGGTTTGAATATTTCGGCATTGTTCCCTGCGCAGGCAGGTAACGGCTAGCGGAAATTATCGGCGTAAGCCTGTATTTTCAGCGTCTTGTGCGGCGTGGGAATGACAGCATAGGCAATTGCATGCTTGTCGGCATAGGCCTTGGCCGCATCGCAGCTGTCAAAAGTCAGCTTTACCTGCCGCTGGGTATCGCCGGATCCGGCCCAACCGGTCAGCGGATCGGGTTTGCGCGGTTCCGCCGGTTCGAATTCCAGCACCCATTTGTCGGTCAGCGCCCTGCCCGACTGCATGGCGTTTCTGGGGATCTGATAAATTCGTGCGGCCATATTCTGTTCCTGTCCTGAACCGGCTCAATAGGCGCGGGAGATGGCAAATTCAACCGCTTCGGTCATCGCGTCCTTCGCTTTGCCCGCAGCGAATATACCGAGTGCGTCAATTGCCCGCTGACCATAGTGGCGGGCCCGCGACATCGTGTCGTCCATGGCTCCGGTTGCGTGGATCAACTCAGTCGCCCGGGCGAGATCGTCATCGGACGATTTATGCCCAATGATCGCGTCTTTCCAGAATTTGCGCTCCTCGTCATTGCCGCGGGCATAGGCCAGTATGACCGGCAGCGTCACCTTGCCTTCGCGGAAATCGTCGCCGGCATCCTTGCCCATGGTTTCGCGATCGGATGAATAGTCGATCGCGTCATCGACCAGCTGAAAGGCTATGCCCAGATTGCGGCCATAGCTGTCCAGCGCCAGTTCGACTTCGTCGTCGCATTCCGCGACCACGGCGGAAATCCGGCTGGCCGCTGCGAACAGGGCAGCTGTCTTGGCGCCAATGATATCGAGATAGCGGTCTTCATTGGTTTCGATCTTGCGCTGCGCGGTCAACTGGTTGACTTCGCCTTCGGCGATGACAGCAGAAGCATTGGACAATATCTTCAGCACTTTGAGCGAGCCGTCCTCGACCATCAGCTCGAACGAGCGGCTGAACAGGAAGTCACCGACCAGAACGGTCGCCGGATTACCGAAAATGAGATTGGCGGCGGTTTTTCCGCGCCGCATGTCGGAGCCGTCGACCACATCATCATGCAACAGGGTCGCCGTGTGGATGAATTCGACAGCGGCCGCCAATTTGAAATGGCGGTCACCCGGATATCCGATGAGCTTTGCCGCGGCCAGCGTCAGCATCGGACGCATCCGCTTGCCGCCGCCTGCGATCAGATGGCCGGCCAGTTCAGGGATCAGCGGTATTTCGGACTGCATGCGATCCAGAATCACGCTGTTGACCTGGTTCATGTCGCTGGCGACCAGAGACATGATGGGTTCTAGTGAAGGCGCGTTATCCCGCCCGATATGATGGACCGTTGCTGACATGTTGCACCGGATGTGGCAATTCACTAGGGATAAGGCAAGTGAAATCAGGCCATATTCGGTTGCGTCCCGTGCATGAGACGGCGAAATCGAAACAGGCGGAAACGGGGCAGCGCAAAATGGATGAAAAGCTTAAGCAATATCGCGAAAGCATCAACAATATCGATGCGGCGCTGGTGTTCATGCTGGCCGAACGGTTCAAGGTGACCCAGGCGGTCGGCGAATATAAGGCCAAAAACCAGCTGCCTCCCGCCGACGGCGCGCGCGAAAAGGAACAGATTGCCCGGCTGCGTCAGCTCGCCAGCGACGCCAATCTCGACCCCGAATTTTCCGAAAAATTCCTGCGCTTCATCATCGACGAAGTGATTCGCCACCACGAACGGATCCGCGGCGAGAGCTAGGGCGATGGCCGCCCGCCTGTTGGATCTGACGGGATATCCAGAATCAGACCAAATTCCGGAAAAATTTCCGCTTGTCGTTTTCGATAGCGATTGCATCCTGTGTTCCCGTTCCATGCGGTTTCTGGCTTGGATGGATCGCAGAAATATTGTCCGGCTTACGCCTGCACAAGGCAAGCTGGGAGAAGCTATTTACCAGGCAATGGACATGCCCATCGACAATTACGAGACCTTCCTGTTGGTTGAGCAATCGCTCGTCTGGGGCAAGTCCGACGCGATCTTGCGGATGGTCTACCGTCTGGGCTGGCCTTGGCGCGCCCTGGGATTGCTCAGGGTCATTCCACGACCAGTCAGGGATTCTGTTTACACACTGGTTGCACGCCACCGGTACAAGATATTTGGCCGCCGCCAGGCATGCGGACTTAACCAACCGTCGCTTTCGGACAAAATCATATGAACCGGATAATCGTCATCGGCGGCTATGGTGGATTTGGCGCCAAAGTCTGTCAATTATTGGCTGAAGACGGCCATGAAGTCCTCGTTGCGGGGCGCTCGCTCGCGAAGGCCGAATCCTTTTGTTCGCAATTTTCTGCCGGAACCATGATCCCGCATAGGCTCGATCGCCAACAGATTGATGCGGATCGACTACGGTCGCTCGACATCTGTTTACTGATCGATGCTTCGGGGCCTTTCCAGGCACAAGATTATGATGTTGCCGAAGCCTGTATCGAGGCGGGCATCCACTATCTCGACCTTTCGGATGGCCGGGCCTTTGTGAACCAGATTGCAGAGCTGGATCATAAGGCAAAGCTGGCCGGAACATGCGTTATTTCCGGTGCCAGCACTTTGCCTGCGCTGAGCGCCGCGGTTACCGACGAGCTGGTCAAAGACTGGAACAGCGTCAATTCCATCCGCGCATCATTGAGCGCAAGCAACCGGTTGAATGCCAGTCGGTCGGTAACGGAAGCCATCCTCAGTTACGCAGGCAAGAATATCGGCATCTGGCGCGGCAGGACATGGCGACAGGCAACAGGCTGGCAGGAAGCTCGCCGTATCCCTTACCAGATAAGCGGAATGAAACCGCATATCAGGTCGGTGCGGTTCTGTGACGTACCCGATCTGGACAGCCTGCCCGCCCGATATACCGGCAAGCCGGCCAGCGAATTTCGCGCCGGCAGCGATATCAGATTGCAGGATTTCCTGCTCGGGATGCTCACATGGCCGGTAAAATGGGGATGGCTGCGGGACCTGTCCGCCTTCAGACGTCCAGCGATGCTTGCTCAGCGTTTTTATCGATCTTTGGCGGCAGCCGGTCGGCGATGGAAATTCGCGTTGCCGGTCAGCAAGAAGCAAATGGCGTCGAACGAAAATGGACCATAATAGCAGATAAAGGCCACGGCATGTGGATCCCGGCATTCGCGGCGCCGTTGCTGGCAAACAGGATATTGAAGGGTGAATTGCATTCCGGCGCGCGCAGTTCGAGCGGCCTTCTCCAACTTGAGCAATTTGAACCCTATTTCGACCGGTATGAAATCAACACGGAGATCGTCGATATTCCTAAACCGGATTATCTGTATCGGCGAGTGATGCGGCAGGAATTCGACCGGCTTCCGCCAACGGTGCAACATGCGCATCAGGTGTCAGGCGATCAGGGGATGACTGGCACCACCGAGGTGGTCAGAGGCAGCAACGCCATCGCCATTCTTGTCTCCAAGCTTTTCGGCTTCCCTTCGTCGGGGACAAACCGGCCAGCCCATGTGCATATGAGAGAAGAAAACGGCGTCGAAACCTGGGTCCGGGATTTCGGCGGACAGAGATTTGCCAGCAGATTGAGTCAGATGGACGATCTCTTGGCCGAACAATTTGTCCCCTTCCAATTTGCGATGGAATTGCGGCGCACGGAAGATGGCCTGTCGATGCACATCCGCAAAGCCTATTGCTTTGGAATACGCTTTCCACTTGCCCTGGCACCGAAAATCGAGGCCAGAGAATATGAAGCAGAGAACAAGTTCCATTTTGACGTTGAAATTGGCTTGCCGTTGGTTGGACGGCTCACCCTCTATAAGGGCAATTTGCGCCCCCTGAGCTAAGCTTCGACAATCTCGCTCTTCGGCAATCGCAGGCGCACCAGCAGGCCGCCCAGATCTTCGCTTTCCTCAAGCGATACTGAGCCTTCATATATTTCCGCCACATCTCGCACGATGGCCAGACCGAGCCCGGTTCCGGGCTTGCCGCTGTCGAGCCGCACGCCGCGGTCGAATATGCGCTGGCGCTCCGCTTCGGGAATACCGCGGCCGTCATCCTCGATCAGCAGCTCGACAAATTCGTCCCCGCTTTCGACCGTGATGAAGACGCTGCCGCCGCCATATTTGGCGGCATTTTCGACCAGATTCCCGATCATTTCGTCGAGATCCTGACGCTCGACCGATGCGACCGCATCCTTGTCGCCGTCTATATCGATCCGGACATGCGGATAGAGTCGCCCGACGGCGCGTTCGACGGCCTGCAGGCTTTGCCAGACTTTCGCCCTGCTGTGCGCATGGCCTCGCCGGCCCACCGCCCGTGCCCGCGCAAGGTGATGATCAACCTGCCGCCGCATGACACCGGCCTCGCGGATCACCGTATCGGCCAGATCATCGGCCTTGGCGGTGGCGCTGTTCATGATCACCGTCAGCGGGGTTTTCAGCGCGTGGGCGAGATTGCCGGCGTGGCGCCGCGCCTCCTCTGCCTGCTTTTCATTATGGTCGAGCAAGGCATTGAGTTCATCGACCATCGGCGTGACCTCGATCGGCATCGGTTCGACCACCCGGCGCTGCTGGCCGGTCCGCATGGCCGCGATGGCGCTGCGGATCTTGCGCAACGGCCAGAGACCGTAGAGCGTCTGCAGCGCCGCCATGCCGATCAGGCCGAGCGCCAGTATCAGGAAACTGTTGACCAATATCGACCGGATATTGGCGATCTGGCCGTCCAGACCGTCGCGGCTTTGCGCCACCTGGAACAGCCATTTGGTGTCACTGTCGGGCAGGATGATCGTGCGCTCGAGCACGCGCAGCGGCTCGTCGGGGAACTGGTTGCTGTCATAAATATGGGTTTCGCGGTCATCATGGGCGATGTTCGAGAACAGCGTCCGGTCCCACAGCGAGCGCGAGGGAAAATCGTCGTGGCCCTTGCCGCTGATCTGCCAGTAAAGCCCGCTATTGGGCTCCAGAAAGCGCTGGTCACCGAGCGGCCGGTTGAGGAAAACCTCGCCATCCGGCCCGATTTCGGCGGACGCGATCATCGCCGTCAGCACATATTCCAGCTGATTGTCGAAATTGCGGGTCACCGCGTCGTTCAGCACCCGGTCCAGCGCGAAGCCGCCCCCGAACAGCAGGATCACGATCCAGGCCGCAGCGATGCCGATCATCCTTCGACCGAGCGATCCGGTGGTCTGCGTGCCTAGCCGAGATTGGGTTGCCGGTGCCTTTTCTTCGAGCGGACGATCTATCTGGGCCGGTTCATTCAGGCTTCGGGATCCTCTAGACTATAGCCAAGCCCCCGGATCGTGGAAATGACCTCGGCGCCCAGCTTCTTGCGGATGCGGGTCACAAACACCTCGATCGTGTTGGAATCGCGGTCGAAATCCTGATCGTAAATATGCTCGATCAGTTCGGTTCGCGACACGACCTTGCCCTTGTGGTGCATCAGATAGGAGAGGAGCTTATATTCCTGGGCGGTGAGCTTGACCGGACTGCCGTCGAGCGTGACCTTGCCGGACCGCGTGTCGAGACGCACATTGCCGGCGGTCAGCTCCGAAGAGGCATTGCCCGAAGCGCGGCGGATAAGCGCGCGCAGCCGGGCGATCAGTTCCTCGGTCTGGAAAGGCTTGGCCAGATAGTCATCGGCGCCGGCATCCAGACCGGCGACCTTGTCCGACCAGCTGTCGCGGGCGGTCAATACCAGCACCGGAAAATTGCGCTCTTCCTTGCGCCAGCGATCGAGCACGGTCAGTCCGTCGATTTCGGGCAGGCCGAGATCCAGAATGACCGCGTCATAATCCTCGGTCGAGCCCATGAAATGGCCGTCCTCGCCGTCTGTCGACAGGTCGATGGCATAGCCATTGGCTTCCAGTGTCGATTTGAGCTGCTGACCCAGCGTAGGTTCGTCTTCAACGATCAAGACGCGCATGCTTGTCCTCCGAAATAATGCCTGATTTTCAGGAATAGCCTATATCACCATCCCCCAAAGGCACAATGATATTAGAAAATTGCGACTGTCGCTGCTGATCAGCGGGACTGGCGCAATATGGTGCCGGTCCGGCCATCGACGTCAACGAATATCACCCGGCCATCGCGGATGAATTTCAGCCGGTAGACCTGCGCGCCGGGGTCGAATTCGGGACCGATATATTCGCTGTCGCCCATTTGCGGCAAAATCCGGTTTTCGATCGAACGGATCGACTTCACCTTGCCCGCCATCATCTGGCGCGCGCCTCATTCTGCTCGCCACGACGGTCGGCAGCAGAAGCCTGCGGCGCGACAGCCGACACACCAAGCACCAGAAGGGGCAAAAAGGCAGTTATTTTCAACATCAGCACCCTCCTAGGCCCGGTGGTTTTAACATCACGTGAATAAGGTTTGTCTCGGCAAGTATAGAATTATCGGGTCATTTCATAGGTGATATTGAGCGAAACGACGGTTCCGACCTGCCCCGGAGCAACCGGCGGCGCGGACGAGGAAGCAGAAGCCTCCATCCGCATCATCGGTGCATCGGATTGATGCGACATGCCTTCGCTGATCGACAGTACCCGAACACCGCTATATCCTTCTGCCCGGGCATAGCTCATGGCCCGAGCCTTGGCATTGGCGAGCGCCCGTTCCCGCGCGAGATCCTTCAGCTTGCTGTCATCGCTGATCGAGAAAGACGGCCCGTTCAAATTGGTCGCACCGCTGCTGACAATCGCATCGAGAATTTCACCCAGCTTCGATATGTCATTCACGGTTGCCGAGACCTGATTGGAAACGACATAGCCGACAAAGCGGTTCTGCCGGCTTTCCTGGTCATAGTCATAATCGGCGCGCAGATTGATGCCGGTGGTCTGAATGTCCTTTTCGGCGATGCCGAGTGATTTGAGCCGGTTCATGACCGCCCGGGCCTGGACCGAGTTCTGGCGCAGCGCCTCGGTCGCCGTTTTCGCCCGGGTTTCAACGCCGGTGCTGAACATCGCCGTATCCGGCGCGCTGTCGACCTGTTCCGATACGCTCAGCTCAATCACCGGGTTCTGGGCGACAATTTCGACATTCGCGGCCTGCGCCATAGTGATCGGGCTCAGGGCCAGAGCCGCTCCGGCCAGTAAAATTGGGAATTTCATGATGTTCTCCATTGATTCAGTTCGTTGTAGACGAAGCTCTCTGAACGGCGGCTAAATAGTTTTGCCGGATCTTCCCGGTTTTTCTCCCGGTCGTCCGTCACCGATCCTGTGGCCGTCGATCTCGACGACCGGCATGACCAGCAATGTGGACGATGTCACAAAGGCTTCCGCCGCTTTTTTGCCTCGTCTATGGAGAAAGCGCGCTCTTCGATTGTTAGTTCCATCGATTTCGCCTGCTCGAGCATTTCGATACGGGTGACGCCGGGCAGGATGCGACGATCAAGCTGATGCGAAATCAGTACGCCGTCCTGGCTGATGATGTAGGCATTCTGGGACGTTCCTTCGGTGATCATATCGCCATGCGCCATCCATGCATCATCGACCCCGGCTGCCATCGCCTCCATTTTCATGAGCGACGCGTAAAGCAGCTGCGTGGTCTTGATGTCGCATCTCTGCCAGCGCAGGTCAGGGCGTGTAATGATTGTCATGCCGCGGTCGGCCATCGGGTTGGCGACCAGCACCCGGGGCTGGGCAAAGGCGAATATTGTCGGGGCGGTATCCGGGCTGGGCCAGCGATAATCCCGCTCGTCCATCACCCCGCGCGATATCTGCAGATAGACCACGCCTTCCTGCAAATCATTTTGCGCCACCAGATTCCGCGACATGGCCGACCAGTCGGCAGAGGCATTGATCGAAAGCTCGCCGAGCGATCGTTCAAGCCGGCTGACATGACGATCCATATCGATCAGGCGGCCATTGATCACCGAGATCACCTCATAGACGGCATCGGAAAACAGCAGGCCACGGTCAAAAATCGAGATTTTGGCAGAAGACTTGGAGACATATTCGCCATTCAGATAGATTATATCCAATTTTTCCACCTGCCCCCGAAATAGCCTCTGCATTTCTAACAATCCGATATGGCGCGGCAGGTCAATGGCCTTTGTTTAAAAGAGAAGACTTGAGCCCGGGCCCGCTTGGCCCTAACGCCCGGGAACCATGGCTCAACCCCCGATCTTTGCATATGAGAATCTCTCGCTCCATCAAGGCGAAGGCTGGCTGTTCGAGAATCTCGACCTGCACGTCGGACCGCGTGACCGGCTTGCCCTGATCGGCCGCAATGGCGCCGGCAAGACGACGCTGCTGCGCCTGATCGCCGACCAGATCGAAGCGGACAAGGGCCAGCGGATGATCCCCCCGGGCACGAATATCGTCTATCTGGAGCAGGAACCCGACTTCACGCCGTTCGAAACCCTGCGAGACTTTGCCGTTTCGGGCGAGCAAGGCCCTGCCCTCCACGAGGTCGAGGCCATTGCCGATCAGTTGGGCACCGATCTGTCCAAGGGAGCGGCCAAAGCCAGCGGCGGCGAGAAACGCCGGGCGGCGATCTGCCGGGCGCTGGCGTCCGACCCCGATCTGTTGCTGCTGGACGAGCCGACCAACCATCTCGATCTCGGGGCGATTGACTGGCTGGAAGACTGGCTCGGGCGTACAAGGGCGCGTTCATCACCATTTCGCATGACAGAACCTTCCTGACCCGGCTGACCAAACAGACGATCTGGCTGGATCGCGGTGCGCTGCGGCGTCAGGAAATCGGCTTTGGCGGCTATGACGCCTGGATGGAGAAAATCCATGCGGACGAGGCGCAGGCGGCCAGCAAGATCGACGCAAAGCTGAAGCTCGAAGCGCGCTGGCTGGAACGCGGCGTCACCGCGCGGCGCAAGCGCAATCAGGGACGGCTCGAGAAACTGTGGGAAATGCGCGCGGCCCGCGCCGCGATGATCGGCCCGGCCGGTACCGCCAATCTCAAGATCCAGAACGATGACAGCCGCACCAAGTCGGTAATCACTGCCGAGAATATCTCCAAGTCTTTCGGTGATCGCCAGATCATTCGCGACTTTTCGCTGCGCATCCAGCGCGGCGACCGGATCGGCATCGTCGGGGCCAATGGCGCCGGCAAGACGACATTGCTGAAGATGCTGACCGGCGAACTGGAACCGGATAGCGGCAAAGTGACGCTCGCCAAGACGCTCAACGGTGTGTTTATCGACCAGCAGCGCAGCTTGCTCGAAGGCAATAAAACGGTCCGCGACGTGCTCGCCGATGGCAGCGACTGGGTCGATGTGCGCGGCGACAAGAAACATGTGCAGGGCTATCTCAAGGAATTTCTGTTCGCGCCGTCGCTGATCGACGCCAAGGTCGGTACATTGTCCGGCGGCGAACAGTCCCGGCTGCTGCTGGCGCGCGAATTTGCGCGGATGTCCAACCTGCTGGTGCTTGACGAGCCGACCAACGACCTCGACCTGGAAACGCTCGATCTCCTGCAGGAAGTGATCGCCGATTATGAAGGCACGGTATTGCTGGTCAGCCATGACCGCGATTTTCTCGATCGCACGGTGACGGTAACGCTCGGCCTCGATGGCAGCGGAACGGTCGATATTGTGGCCGGCGGCTATGCCGAATGGGAAGCCCGTCGCAAGCCGCGGGCACCGGCGCAGAAAGCGGCTTCCAAATCCGCTCAGTCCGGCAGCCAGGGAAGCCCCAGGGCTGCGGGCTCCAGCAAGAAATTGAGCTACAAGGACCAGCGCGACTATGATCTTCTGCCCGCGCGAATCGAGGCTATCGAACAGCGTATGGCGGAGATCGAAAAGACGCTCGCCGACCCCGATCTGTATACGCGGGATTTTCCGCGTTTCGAGGCGCTGACCAAAGAGAATAGCGCCCTGATCGACGAGAAAGACGAAGCCGAAATGCGCTGGCTGGAACTGGCAGAAGAAGTCGAGCGGCTGGCCGACAATTGATCAGCCGGGCAGGCGGTAATATTCCGCCAGCCGGTCCAGCGCGATTTTCAGCACCAGCTTGCCGGAGCGCGCTGGCCAGCCGAGATTTTTCTCCGCGGCCGGAGTCCCCTCCCCGCCGCATATAATCCGCCAGGCGATATCGGACAGGTCGCTGCCCAGATGATCGATCGCATTCTCGAAACGCAGCCTGGCCGAAAGCTGCGCTTCCGTCTCGTTCAGGACGTGCGGCGCAGCCCGCTTGCCGCCGGCCACCGGCGCGGCATCCCATCGCATCGTCACGCTGGGCGCCAGATTGGCCCGTTCCCAGTCGGCCCGCAATTTTTCCCCGGCGTCAAACTGCCGGTCGGACAAATGGCCTCTTGCGTGAAGCCATCCCAGGGGCGATTCCGCGAGATTGACCGTGACACTGCGCGCCCGCCTGCGCGGCGCTTCGCGCCCCTGCCTTTCCTCGCCATCCTGCGGCAGCGCCCGTTCGGCGAGCAGACGCGGTCCGGATGGTGATTTGTCTCTTCTGGTTCTGCTGGCGGACATATAATCTCCTCTTTGGCTTGCAACCCTCTTGCCATTTTGGCAATATTGTAGGAAAGGATAAAACCATATAGGTTTGGAGATATTTATGATCAGCCGTATCAGAGACGTTCGCAAGGCCAAGGGACTGACGCTCGACGATGTCGCGATGCGGTGCGAGCCGCCGACAACCGCCCAGACCATCGGGCGGCTCGAAACCGGCACCCGGACCCTGTCACTCGGCTGGCTGAACCGGATTGCCGATGCCCTGGGCGTGGACAGCGCGGCACTCCTGTCGCTGCCCGATCAGGAGGAATTGCCGGTCGCCGCCATTCTCGATCACAAGGGCGCACACGCGCTCGGCAAGGTCGAGCATATATATCAACCGGCGATCGAGCCGGCGATGGTGGCGCTGCGCGTCAAGAGCAGCGTCGGCGACTATCGCGCCGGCGACGATGTCTGGCTTTCCCGGCGGAGCGCCGATCAATTTGGCAGCGCGCTCAACCGGGACATATTGGTCCCTCGCCCCGCCGGGCGCTTTCTGTTCGGTCGCCTTATCGGTCGTCAGGACAACAAGCTGCAAATCCTGCCGCTGGGCAGCGGCGCGCGGCAGCAGATTGTCAGCGACCCCGAATGGATCGGCGTCGCGGTGCGGCTGGTAAGGGAGCTTTAGGGACCGGATGCCGGGACGCTTGCCATGACCCAGCCGCTGCGTGTGCTGACCCTGTCGACCCTGTTCCCCAATGCGGCAGCGCCCAATTTCGGGATATTTGTCGAGCGGCAGACTGCCGAGCTCGCGGGCCGCGCTGAAGCAGATGTTACAGTCATCAATCCGGTCGGGATGCCGCCCTTCCCCCTGAACAGGCTTGGACAATATAGGGTGCTGCAATCTCTGCCGGAGCGTGAAGAGTGGCGGGGGCTGGACGTTTATCGCCCCCGGTTCAGGTTGATCCCCCGGTTCGGCGGAGCCGATAATCCGCGCCGCATCGCCGAGGCGGTCCTGCCGCTGGTGAAAAATTACACGCGAAAGCGCCCTTCGATATCATCGATGCGGAATTTTTCTATCCCGACGGGCCGGCTGCGATGCGCCTTGCCGCTGCTCTGGGCATTCCCTTCACGATCAAGGCGCGCGGGGCGGACATCCATCACTGGCGCAGTGATCCGAAATGCCGCGCCCAGATCCTCGAGGCTGCTGACAAGGCCGGCGCTCTGCTGGCGGTGTCCGGGGCGCTGAAGCAGGATATGGTCGCCCTTGGCATGGATGGAGGCCAGATTTCCGTTCACTATACCGGACTGGATCAGGAGAAGTTCATCCCTGTCGACAGGACAGCAGCCAAGCAGGCCCTGGGGGTCAGCGGCCCGCTGTTCATCACCACCGGCGCGCTGATCACGCGCAAGAACCAGGATTTGGTGATCCGCGCCCTGCCCCATATTCCCGGGACCACGTTGATGCTCGCGGCGCGGGCGACCAGGAGCAGACATATCGGGCGCTCGCCAGACAGCTGGGCGTCGCGGGGCGCGTCCGTTTCCTCGGCAGCGTTCCGCATGATCAGCTGCCGCACCTCACTGCCGCCGCCGATATCGCGATTCTCGTGTCGCAATCCGAAGGCCTGGCCAATGCCTGGGTTGAGGCGCTTGCCTGCGGTACGCCGCTGATCATCAGCGCGGCCGGTGGGGCGCGGGAGCTGGTGATCAGCCCGGATGCCGGACGGATAGTCGACCAAAGCGTCGAAGCGATTGTCGAAGCCGCAAAAGCGCTGCTTGCCGACCCGCCGGCGCAGGATGTGGTCCGGTCATCGGTCAGCCAGTTCAGCTGGCAGAATAACGGTGATCAGCTGCTGGCCATCTTGCGGCAGGCATCCGGCCAATATTAGGCGAGCGGCAGAAAGGCGCCGATTATCCAGCGTTCTTCAGCCCGGAGCACACCCCAGGTCCGCGCCGCAGCGCGGCTGTCCATGACCTCAAGCCCCATGCCGGCCGCCTCCACTTCCCGACGGAAAGCGGCAGGCGGCTGCAGCATCGACGGGCCGCTGCCGAGCAGGAGAAATTCCGGTTTGGGCGACAGGTCGAGGCTGGACAATATGTCCGCGAGGTTCAGCGCCTCGAGACCCGAGCCGCCCAGCCGATGACCTGCTCGGGCGAGATCAGCAGTCCCTTTTCGAACCGCTGGTCACCGCTCTTGAAGCCCGTAGCCGTGAAGCCGGTAATGACCGGACCGGTAAATTCGACATCCTTGCGTAACTCTACCAAGGGTCAGCCAACCTGCTCTGGTCCACCGAGTTTCTCTGCCTTGTCATTGTCGGATTCAGCGGGGACGAATGTGTCCGGGCCAACCTTGAGCCAGATCAGGATCGGAGCAGCCATATAGACCGAGCTATAGGTACCGACGAACACGCCGAAGAACATCGCCACGGAGAAGCCGAAAATCACATCCGGTCCCCAGAGGATCAGGCGCCCAGCGCGATCAGCATGGTCAAGCTGGTCATCACCGTCCGCGCCAGCGTCTCGTTTACCGACAGGTCGAGCAAGGCGATGATATCCATCTTGCGATATTTCTTCAGATTCTCGCGGATACGGTCGAACACCACGATCGTGTCGTTGAGCGAATAGCCGATGATTGTCAGCAGAGCCGCGACGATATTGAGATTGAATTCCATCTGCGTCAGCGCGAACAGGCCGAAGGTCAGCGCAACGTCGTGCACCAGCGCGAACAGGGCGCCGACACCGAACTGCCACTCGAAGCGGATCCAGATATAGATGGAGATCGCTATAATCGCAGCAATCAGCGAGAAAGTGCCCTTCTCGAACAGTTCCGACGACACTTTGCCGGAGACCGACTCGACCCCGTCGATGCGGACATCGGGATGATCGGTGCGCAGCGTCGAAACGATTTTTCGGTCATTTCATTCGCCGCTTCGGGGCGCGATTCGGCTTCGGCCGGCAGCCGCATCCGGATCGAGACTTCATTGGCATCGCCAAATCGCTGGATCGTCGCTTCGCCATAGCCGAGACCGCCGATACGGTCGCGCAGCTCGGATATCGGCGCGGTTTCCGTTTCGGTAAAGGTCGCCTGGATCATCTGGCCGCCGATGAAGTCGACGCCGAAATTCAGCCCCTTGGCAGCGACCAGCCCGATCGACGCGATGATCGTCAAAATGCTGAAAGCCATGGCGATATTGCGCCATTTCAGAAAGCTGATGTTGGTGTCGTCCGGAACAAGCTTGATCAATTTCATATCACCAACTCCTGCGGACGGGCTTTTCTTGCCCAGAGCGCCACAAACATTCTGGTTACGACCACGGCGGTAAAGACGGATGAGGCGATACCGATCATCAGCACGACCGCGAAGCCCTTGACCGGCCCGGAGCCGAACATGAACAGCAGCACACCGGCGATGATATTGGTGATATTCGCGTCAAAATAGCGCGCGAAGCCTCTTTATAGCCCACTTCGATCGCCTGGATGACCCTTCGCCCGCGCCGTCGCTCTTCGCGTATTCGCTCGTTGATCAGCACATTGGCGTCAACGGCAGAACCGACGGTCAGCACGAAACCCGCGATACCCGGCAGCGTCAAAGTCGCGTTGAACATCGCCATCACCCCGACGATGATGAACAGGTTCAGCGCCAGCGCGATATTGGCATACATGCCAAAGCGGCCATAGGTGACGACCATGAAGGTCAGCACGGCAACGGTAGCGATGATCGCGGCGATCATGCCCTTGTCGATCGAATCCTTGCCGAGATCGGGACCGACGGTGCGTTCCTCGACGATCTTCAGTTCGACCGGCAGTGCACCCGACCGCAGGGCAATCGCCAGCTGGTTCGCACTTTCGACCGAGAAATTGCCCGAAATCTGCGCCGAACCACCAAGGATCGGCTCGTTGATATTGGGCGCGGACAGCACCTTGCCGTCAAGGATGATGGCAAAGGGCCGGCCGACATTATTCTGGGTCAGCCGGGCGAATTTGGCCCCGCCCTCGCTGTCGAACGTGATATTGACCACCGCCGCGTTGGTTTGCTGGTCAAAGCCCTGGCCGGCGTCGGTAAGCTTGTCGCCGCTGATCCCGCCGAGCCGCTTGACCGCAATATTCGGCAATCCGGTCGGATTGTCGGGATAGGGGAAAATCTGGCTGCCCACCGGTGCCCGGCCTGCGGCCACCGCATTGGGGTCGGCCTCATTGTCGACCAGCTTGAATTCCAGTTTCGCGGTCTGTCCGAGCAGCGCCTTCAGCGCTTCCGGATCATCCAGTCCCGGTACTTGCACCACGATCCGGTTATCGCCCTGGCGGATGATCGTGGGTTCGCGCGTGCCCATTTCGTCGATCCGGCGGCGGATCACGTCGGTCGCCGTTTCCATGGCATTCTCGACGGCATTTTCCAGACCCGCTGCGGTCGGGGTCAGGACAAAGCGCGTATCGTCGCGCACTTCGATGTCCCAGTCGCGCTGGCCGGTCAGGCCTGCCCCGCTGGTCAGCGGCACGATCGCATCACGCGCTGCATCGACCTGGGTACTGTCGCGCACCATGAAGCTCAATACACCGTCGCGCCGGGATATATCGCCGATGCCAATCCGCGGACTGGCGCGGCGCATTTCCGCGCGCACCGATTCTTCCATCGTCTCGAGCCGAGCAGTCGCGACATCGGCCGGATCCGCTTCCAGCAGGATATGGCTGCCGCCCTGGAGATCGAGCCCCAGATTGATGGTTACATTCGGCAGAAAGCTCGGCCAATATTGCCGGCCATTCTCGCCAAGCAGGCTGGGTATGGACATCAGCACGCCAAAGGCCAGCAGCAGAGAAATGGAAATGACTTTCCAGCGCGGGAAATCGAGCATCGAAATTAACTTTCTATATCACCGCGATCAGTCGTTCGCGGGTTTGGCACCGCCGCGTGGCATGACATCGGTCAACGTCGCCTTGATCGCCTTGACACGGACGCCATTGGCGATTTCGACTTCGACATATTCATCGTCAACCTTGACCGCCTTGCCGACCAGTCCGCCGCCGGTCACGACTTCGTCATTCTTCTTGACCGCGCCGACCTTTGCCTGATGCTCTTTCATCTTCTTTTGCTGCGGACGAATGAGCAGAAAATAGAAAACCGCAAAATAAGCACCAGCGGCATTACCGAAATCAGAAAGCCTCCGGCCCCGCCGGCACCAGCTGCAGCAGATAATATAGTGATTGATGTCATGAACTCGTCCCGATTGTTGCAATTTTTATGTGTGCTGCCCGGGCTCTTGTTTCAAGCCCCGAAACAGCCGACCCAGATGTTGCGCGCGCCTATCACGCGCTTGTCACAGGTGCAACGAAATCCGTATTCGGGAAAGGTTGCGAACATGACGCAAACGACTTGCCAAGCTTCCCCGACCACCATATATGCCCAGCCTCGGTCGGGACGTAGCGCAGCCTGGTAGCGCATCACACTGGGGGTGTGGGGGTCGGAGGTTCGAATCCTCTCGTCCCGACCAGTTTTCAGCCATTTTTTAAAATGCTGAATTCTTATATCACTGCTGTAAGTGCAATGTAAGTGCAGATTTTCTGTTTTTGTTCTCCAAAGCATCACCATCATCCCGGGGATCATCATCGGAGGAATATTTGCGCCAACCAGATAGGTTCTTCAAATATGAGATCGCCTGAATTGGAATAGTGCCAAACATCACCATCCGGACACTTGCCGCAAATACTAACTTTTAATCAGTAGGTCGCTGGTTCGAACCCAGCAGGGCTCACCATAATACGTTGAAGATAAACGATTTTCTGACAGAATGATATTCGAAGTTGCAATATTTGCAACTTGGGTAGCATTTTGGGTAGCAAATGGAAGAAATTCCAATATTCGAAGAACTGATGATGGACCAGTTCTTTCAAAGGTAGGGAATACAACAGCGTTGATTGCTAAACCAACGAACCATCCAACCCAAAACAGTGATAAATGTAAAAACGATTTCCGGTAGCGGCGCCTGCTACCATTTCTCGTCGCGAGTAAACTCGACTGCGGTCGCGTCAAGATCTTTCGCCAATTGATTGAACTCACGATATGCTCCAAGGCGCTCTAGACCATCAAGTCGCTGATCGCCGGAAAGGCGGTCCATGCGGGTTCGAATTAGCGCCGCCACAATTTTCAATGTTGCTGGATCTGGCTTGGTCATAGTTGCGTTGTATCACGATTCAAATTGCGATGCGAACAAGAGCTTTAGGTGTTCAGCGAAACAACACCAGAGGGCAGACGAATAAGATGTGTCATGGTAATCTTTTTTCTGACAAAATAAACACTGATTGAACAATCCTGGCTAAAGATGATCGCGTTATCCTGAGCAGTCGATGCTGGGGGGATCGGAGGTTCGAATCCTCTCGTCCCGGCCAGTTTTCAGCCATTTTTCAAAATGCTGAATTCTTATATCACCGCTGTAAGTGCAATGTAAGTGCGGATACTCTCTTTTTGTTCTCATCGCACCCTATGGATTTCACGCTCATTCTAGAACATGGTCAAAAAGATCAACCAAATAGGTTCAATTGAAAACAATTTCAATTGAGCGATCTTGGCATGACAAATCAGGCTTTCCTATACTATTTTCAGAAAGTGGCAGTCGCACGTCAGGCTTGAACGACCTGCTGGTCGATCACACCACATGGGGATGAGCCGTCAATTCCGCGCCCTTCGATGCGAATAGGGTCACCAAAAGACAGGAACGGCGTTGTGGCTAGGCCCTTGTCGCGGATCACCTCGATCGCACGAACCTCTGAAATACAGCTTGATCCGACTTCTGTATAGTTTGAATCGGAAACGGTACCCGACTCAATAATCGTTGCCGCTACCAGATCGCGCGTCAATGCAGCATGAGCAACCAGTCCCTGGAAACCAAAATCCATGGCTGCACCAAAACGTTCACCGTACAAGTCAATTTATAAGTCGTGTCAAACACGCCATCTTTCTAGACTTCACCCAGTTCATCGGGTGTCACCGCAAAGGGCACCATCGAACAGGCCGGTTTTGCCTGCACCCAACCAAAGCCGGTTGCCATTTCTATCGGAGCAATCGCGCGCAAAGAGCAGTCGTTGATTTTGACGATTAGTCTGATGTGTTTCGTTGCGTCCGTAGCGCATGTTCCCATTGGAACATGATCTACAATAACACCGAACTCGCCTTCAAAATCAATACCATGTTCGATAGTGGGCAACGACACATCTTCGGTCGGGCCGAAAAACCGATCCGAACACCCTGATACATGAGCGGTTTGTCGGTATTGATTGGATCCAGACCAAACGCGACTTGCATAAGGTCTCCATGAGTTGAAAAGGCAGAGCCGTCGAGCCATTGCCAGCTGCGCGGCATCAGCGCAGCACAGTCGGTGGTCGCAAACTCTTCACCTTCCCCCGAAAAAGGCGATCAAGTGCTTTGGCAACGCTCGGCTGAACCACTTGCCAGTCACCGAAAACAGCGAGCAAATTGGTTGCCGGACCATCGACCCGAAAACAGCGCCTCCTGCATCACCGTCCGCTCGCCCATCATCGCAGCATCTCCCGCCTCTACAGGAATGCTGAATCGCATCTCTACAATGCTGACAAGACCGAGTTTTTCAACACAACCCGCCCTCTTGTCGGTCGGTCGACCACCTCTTCGGTATTCTTACAAGCAAACACAATCCGCGCTGGGAGATTCTCGGTAGTCTCGGGCGCTATGCCGTCCAACGGCTACATGGCGCAGTGTAGATCATATCCGCTGTATATAAGGATGAGGATATCTACTCTATCCACGTCGTACATCCCGTTAAGCAACTTCTAGCCGCGGATGACTGCCTGATTTATGCTCCGGCAGGAGTCGATCGCTAGCAACGCCAATAACTGGCTTATACCAAAAAAGGGAGCGAGTGGCCCCAGCCACTCGCTCCAGCTGATCCTATGGGAGAGAAGGATCAGAACCAGTTAGATTTTGGGATCTGACGTGTTCAGCACACCCTTAGATTCCCAACCATTTTTCCATCGCGGTTCGTATGATGGTCAAGTCTGCTTTGGAAATGCCTTTGAACATCTTCTGATAAACGGCGTTGGCTTCTTTCCGAAGTTCCGGAATAATGTCGATTGCCTTTGGACGCAGGAATATCCGCCAGACACGCCGGTCATCTTCTGCGGACCGACGTTCGACAAATTCCAGTTTTTCAAGATGATCAATCGTCAATCCGATCGTAGCTCGTTCCAGTTCTAGGCAAACTGCCAGCTCGGTTTGCGTCATTCCCTCGGTCTTGATCAGATAGGCCAATGTTCTCCACTGGGTGCGGGACAAGCCGAACTGGGCAATCGATTCATCAAATGACTTGCGCAGGACTCGCGGTACTTCCTCCAGCAAAAACGCAAACTCATCGGTCTCATTCAGGAAGCCGTCTTGCGCGTTTGCGCTCATTGTAGCTGTTTCGGTTGTCATGATAGTGACCATATCGTAAATTCAATATAATATAAAGCCCTTTACTGCATAAATGCCGTCAAGGCGACACGCTCCCGCGATTACTCCATGTAGGTTCACGGGTTGGGGCTGAAGCCAGCTTTGTTTGGGTTAGTATGCTTGTCGAGATAATTGAGGATCACGTCGTCGGTGATATTGCCTGAGGTGGTCGAGAAATAGCCTCGTTGCCAGAAGCGCTGGCCCCAGTAGCGTTTGCGGATATGCTCGAACTCCTGCTGTATCTTGCGCGATGAGCGTCCCTTTGCCCGGCGCACGAAGTCGCTGACTGCAATATGGGGCGGGATCTCGACAAACATATGCACATGATCGCGTGACAGAACGCCATGGATGATCTTCACGCCCAGTTCGCTGCAGACCTGCCGGATGATCTCCCGCACCCGCAGGCGGACCTCCCCATGCAGCACCTTGAAGCGGTATTTTGGAGTCCGGACAATATGATAATGATGATGAAAAGCCGTGTGGCTCCCGCATGAATATGGCATGAGCACAACCCTCGAGAAAATGACTTCGTCTGCGAGCGGGTCATTTTCTGGAGGATAGTGCTGAGCAAACAATAACGGCTGAAGCCTTCTACCAGCTATAAGCTGGTGAGTTTCCTTCAAAGGCGAGACATTAAATAACTTTACTGTTTGGGGCGCCGGAAGCTAGGGGGTAGTCCCATGTATTGCGAAACAGTCAGCATTGAAGGAGCTGGAGGCTTGACCCTCACAGCCGAAGCCAACGGCGAGAGTGGTGCGATGCCCGTCCTGCTCGCTCATGGTGGTGGGCAAACACGTCGTGCATGGAAGAACGTGGTCGGCGACCTTGCGGAGGCGGGTTTCCACGCAATCGCCATCGACATGCGGGGCCACGGCGACAGCGAATGGGCAGCCGATGGCGCTTACGAAACACACGATTTCGCGTCCGATCTGGTCGCCATCGTATCACGGATGGAGCGCAAGCTTGCGCTGGTCGGGGCGTCGCTGGGCGGAATGGCCGGTATACTCGCCGAAGGGGATTTGGCGCCCGGCAGCTTCGCTTCCCTGACACTTGTCGACATCGCACCGCAGATGGAAGTAAGCGGGGTCAACCGCATTGTCGGATTTATGGAAGAGCATATCGAAACCGGTTTCGCCTCGCCCGAAGAGGCGTCGGAAGCGATCGCGCGTTATATGCCCCTTCGACGCAAGCGGTCGAGCGGCGAAGGGCTGCGTAACTATCTACGACACAAAGCCGATGGGCGGTATTACTGGCATTGGGATCCAGCCTTTATCCTTAGCAGCAGGACGGTCAGCAAACGCGATGAAGGGCGCCATCAACGCCAATTTGAAGCATTAAGCCAGGCGACCCAGAACCTCACCTTGCCGGTCCATCTCATTCGCGGCGGTTCGAGCGACCTCGTTTCCGAAGACGCGGTGGAGCATCTACGCGAACTTGCGCCGCATGCGGAATATACCGACATCGCCGGCGCCACTCACATGGTTGTGGGCGATGCGAACGATTCGTTTTCTCACGCCATTCTCGATTTCCTGAAACGACATCACTCCATGCGGGGGCGAGAAACATGAGCGAGGCGCCAGCGCGAATAGATCGGGCACGCATAGAGGAAATTCTCCGTATCGCGCCTTTCCATGCGTGGCTCGATCTGAAGGTTAGGTCGCTGACTCCGCAGCGGCTGGAGCTCGAAATGCCATGGCGCGACGAAATCGTTTCCAATCCTATAATCGGATCGGCCCATGGCGGCGTACTTGCGTCTCTGATCGACCTGACCGGTTTCTACGCCCTCATTGCACAGGGCACGAAAGTAAAGGCTACTGCCGATCTGCGGGTCGATTATCATCGCCCGGCAACCTCAGGCCCGCTCGTCGCAACCGGTTTGATTGTGAAAGTCGGTCAGCAAATTTCAGTGGCCGAAACCAGCGTTACCGGGCCGAATGAAAAATTGCTCGCTAGCGGGCGCGGTGCCTATATATGCGGTGACCTGTAGGGTCGGCATCTAGGATGGCGCCTGCCATCCCAGGCCGAGCGATTTTTGCACCGCAATCCACGCAAGAGTAAGGGCAGCTCTGCCCCGGGCCAAGTCCGTATTGGCCTTCTCCTGCTCGCGCAAAGTCCGGTTGAGATCGATGCGCGAGATCGCCCCCGACTCAAAGCGCTGCCGGTTGAGATCCGCCGATTTATCGGCATGTCGCTTGACCTGGATCAAAGCCGCCAGCGCAGCGCGCTGCTGCGCGAAACGGGCTAAGGCGCGCTCGGCATCCTGCAAAGCTGCAAGCACGGTCTGCCGGTAATTTGCAGCAGCCTCGCGGCGAGCCGCACCTGCCCGGTCGATCGACGCGTCGACCCTTCCGAAATCAAGGAAATTCCATTGCAGGCGCGGAATCGCAATGGCAGAAAACTCGCCTACGTCGAAGATATCTTCCGGCGAGGTTCCCCCCAGCCCGAGGATGCCCATGAACGAGAGTTTCGGAAACTTCGCAGCCTCGGCCACACCGACCCGCGCCGTCGCGGCGGCCAAGGTGCGTTCAGCGGCGCGGATATCGGGCCGCCGCGCGATGAGACTAGCGGGATCACCTACCGCCACTCTTTCGGGCGGCAGGGGGATCTCGCCAATCGGTGCAACTTCGAGAGAAGGCGCTCCCGGAGCGCGCCCGGTCAGAACGGCGAGCGCATCGAGCAACACGGCCTCATCTGCTTCGGCCTCGGCCAGTTGCGACTTGAGCAACTCCAGTTCTGCATTAGCATTTCCGACCGGAAACAGCGGTAGGGTACCTTGCTGATAACGCTGATAGGTCAGAACGAGTATCTGCTCCTGCAACTCGCTTTGCAGGCGGTACCGCACGACCGCTGCTGTGCCTCGCGCAGGTTCACATAGGCGTTGGCGACGTCTGCAGTTAGCTGGACTCGCGCATCCTCGGCATTCGCTACGGCAGCGGCCAACTGTGCATTGGCTGCCTCGATCCGCCGCCCGGTCCCGCCACCAAAATCGATCTCCCAATTGGCGTTGAGGCCGGCATTATAAAAACTGATGGTATCGTCTTCCTCTTCTGGCGGCATTCCGGGCGTCCCTGGAGGAAGTGGCGGACCGCCCTGAATGTCTAAACCCGGCAGACGGCCCTGCACGACCGTTGCTTGGGTGCCAAGCGATGGCAGACGGCCTGCATTTTCCTGCGCGAGGGATGCGCGGGACTGCGCGATGCGCGCACCCACCGCCTCCAGCGAAGGATTATCGGCGAGCGCCGCCTCGATCAGTCGATCGAGTCCGGGATCGTCGAGTAGAATCCACCACTCGGCGAGTTCCGGCACTGTGCTGCTCACTTTGTCGCCGGCCCGGATGAAACCCCCGGCTCCGCCGGCGGCAGCCAACTCGGGCGGCCCCGCATAGTCTGGGCCGGCGGTGCATCCTGCCAGAGTGGCGGCAATAAGAAGAAAAGGAATTGATTTTCGGATCATGTCGGTATCAGTGCATCGAGAGGGAAACGTTCTTGGGCAGCGGCTTGAGGAACACGACAAGCGGCACCGTTATCACCGTCAACAGACCCATCACGAAGAACACGTCGTTATAGGTCATAACAAAGGCTTCACGTTGGATGGTCCGGTCCAGCACGGCCATTGCTTCATCCATACCGCCGAAGGTCCGCGCCAGCGAATCCAGGTAGCTCTGCAGCGAGACGCTGTTTGCATTCAGAGTTTCTTCCATCCGGCGGCTGTGATGCCAGGTGCGCTGGTCCTGGAACGAGGCGAGGCCCGCTAATGCGAATGACCCCCCAGATTGCGCGCGGCATTGAAGATGCCCGAAGCATCGCCGGCTTCGTCCTTCGCCACCGAGGCAACAGTCGCCTGGTTGAGGAACATCATCGCCAGGATCATACCCACCCCGCGTATTAGCTGGCTTTCGGTAAACACTGCGCCACCGGATTCGGCTGTAAGGCTGGTGCTCACAAAACAGCTAAGGGCCATCAAGAGCATACCAGCCCCTACTGCGATGCGGATATCAACGCGACGGATCATGAAGGGTAGAACCGGCATCAACAGGAACGCCGGCACACCCATCCAGAAGATTACCAGCCCGGTCTGGAAGGCGTTGTAATCAGATATAATCGCCAGGAACTGTGGGATAACGTAGATCGAGCCATACATCACCATCCCCAACGCGAGCGCCATCACAGCGACGCTCCCGAATTGCCGACTTAAGAGTAGCCGGAGTTTAAGAACGGGTTTGGAGGCGTACAATTGACCGTAGATGAGGGACGCGAACCCGATTACAGTGATCAGGGTAAGCCATCGGATGAGAGAGGAATCGAACCATTCCTCGCGGTGGCCTTCCTCCAGCACGACCGTCAGTCCACCAAGCCCGAGAATCATGCCAAGGATACCGGCCCAGTCTGCCTGGGTCAGATATTCCCAGTTCGGCTTTTCGTGTGGCAAACCTACGAATAGGAGCAAGAGGAGGGTCGCGCAGACCGGGACATTGACAAAGAAGGCGTAGTGCCAACTAAGATTCTCAGTCAACCATCCGCCGATCAGCGGCCCCATGACCGGACCTAAGACGACGGTCATGCCGAACAGCGCCATACCGATGGGTTGCTGGTGGGGAGGCAGCCGCTTCGCCACGATCGTCATCGCAGTCGGAATCAGTACGCCGCCCATAAATCCCTGACCTGTACGACCGATAATCATAGTCGTCAGATCGGTCGCGATCCCGCATAGTATCGAGAAGCCTGTAAACGCAGTCACGGCGATGATGAGCAGCGTACGCAAGCCAAACAGGCGCTCCAGCCAGGCGCTGAGCGGGATGACGACAATCTCGGCGACGAGAAAGGAGGTAGCGATCCAGGTGCCCTCGGTACCGGTCGCCCCGATTTCGCCCTGAATGACGGGAAGCGCGGAATTGACGATTGAGATGTCCAAGGTCGCCAGCATAGCGCCGAGCGCGCCCGCCACCACCGCGACCCAGGCAGTGACGTCGGCATTCTGCGGCTTGGTTGGAGCACCGGTCGGGCCAGCTTGGGCAGGCGCTGCCTCGGTCATTCGGCAGCGCTCGAAATCTCTTCGAGTTCGCCGACGGCACCGCGGGTGTCGATGGTAGCGACGACCGACATGCCGGGCACGAGCAGGCGGCGCACTTCGGGTGCTGCGTCGATGGATATGCGGACCGGGATACGCTGGACGATCTTGGTGAAGTTCCCGGTCGCGTTTTCTGGTGGCAAAATCGAAAATTCGGCCCCGGTTCCGGGCGAGATGCTGTCCACCGTTCCAGCAATCTTGCCATCTGGCAATGCATCCACTTCGAGTCTGACCGGCTGACCCGGTCGCACGAGACCGACCTGCGTTTCCTTGAAATTGGCGGTAACGTAGATCTGGCTCACCGGCACCAGAGTCATGAGCCGCTGGCCGGGCTGGACGAACTGCCCGACCCGGACCGACAGGTCACCAATGCGCCCTGCCCTGCTCGCTTCCAGCCGGGTCGAAGAGACATTGAGGTCGGCAACATCGAGCTGCGCGCGAGCAGCATCGGCCTGTGCCCGGGTCTGCTCGATCTGCTCAAACAACGTGGCGCGGCGCCTGTGGCGGCCGCGACCGCAGCCTGCGCGGAGGCAAGTTCGGCCCGAGCCTGCTGCGCTTGTGTCACGTACTGGTCGAGTTTTTCGCGCGGTTCCGCCCCGCTGGCGGCGAGCGGGCGATAGCGGTTCACCTGTTTGTTGGCAAGGTCTAGCGTCGCGCGCGCGACGGCCAATTGCGCGCGCGCCTGGCGGATCGCGGCGTTCTGTTCGCTCACCTGCGAGCGGATCGTGTCGGCACCGGCCACCGTGGCCGCGATCTGGGCGCGTGCCTGAGCGGCTTGGGCGCGGTAATCACGCAGGTCGAGCTGGACCAGTGCTTCGCCGCGGGCAACCTGTTGGTTTTCCGAAACCAGCACCGCATCGACGTATCCGGCCACCTTGGAAGAGACCACCACACTGTCCGCTGCAACGTAGGCATTGTCGGTTGACTGCATGTATTGCCCGTAGGTAACATAACGATAATACCACCAGGCACCTGCAAGAACGGCCACGATCACCGCCGCGAGGATGAACAGGCGTAGTTTCCTGTTGGAACGCGATCCCGCAGCCGGTTCATTGTCGCCCTCTACAGCTTCGGAAATATCCTTCATTTGTCCGCTCACTCTATCGATCCCGATTCATTTAACGGGTGAGTTAGAGATAGCCCTACAGATCGTAAAGCACTTTATTATATTTGTTTGGTGTTTCATACCAAGTTGGCTAAAGCAATCCCATGGCCATCTATGAACTCCAAGTGCGCGAATCGAAAGACCGTCGGGAGATAATCACTGACGATGATCGGATATCCAAGAACCTTGAAAAACTCCCGGACGCAACGGACTGAGCCAGATGCCCGGAGATTCGGAAAAACTCATAGGCGACCTTTCGCGATTGGCGGAACTCGGTCGAATTTTTGCCCGTCACGGTGCAATGAATCTGGGTAATGCCCTTGGAATTGCACCTTTTCCGGAAGAAGATGTCAGTCCAGAGCACTTGCGACCGAAATCAATGGTTGCCTTGCTGCGCGATATTGGCCCGATCGGTGTGAAACTCGGCCAACTTCTCGCAACGCGCGGCGATGTGTTCTCTGACGAGTGGATAGACGCCTTGGCCAGTCTTCAGGACCGGGTCGAGCCCCTGCCGTTTGACGCGATCGAGCCTGTTCTCGTCGCCAGTTGGGGCGAGAAGTGGGAGGAAGATTTCACGGCATTCGAGCGCGATCCGATGGCCTCCGCCTCTATCGCCCAAACCTATACGGCAACCTTGCTGAATAGCAGTGACGTGATCGTGAAGGTTCGACGGTCGGGCACTGCGGCCAGACTGGAAGCAGACATGCGCATACTGGTGCGGCTGGCGAAGCTATCCGAGCGGCGGTCGAGCGACATCGCCCGCTATCGTCCAGTCGAGTTCCTCCAGACCTTCGGCAAGAACCTGGCCCGCTAGATGGACCTCGCTGCAGAAGCGCGGGCCTGCGAGCGGATCGGCGGCTACCTTGAAACGCTGGGAGCGAAGTCCCCGGCGATACACTGGCATCTCACCGGCCTGCGGGTGAATGTGCTGGAACGCCTGTGTTGCATCGACCGGTTGAGATCGCACCGCATCGCAGATCGACCGTGTGGCGGAGAAGGCGCGAAACATCGTATTTGCCAAACGCTATGCCGATGCTGTGCTGCGGATGATGATCCTCAATGGCAAATTCCATGGCGACCCCCATCCCGGTAATATTTTCCGGATGGATGCTGACCAGGTTGGCTTCATCGATTTCGGCGCGGTCGGTTTTCTCAGCGGAGCGAGTCGGCAGGAAATCGTCCGTCTGATCCTCGCAATCGCCGACGAACAGGCGGAGGACGTTGCCGATCTGCTGCTCGACTGGGCCGGCAATCCGGCGGTGGATCGCGACCAGCTCGCCCTCGATCTGGACCATATCATCGAAGAATTTCGCGGCACGGTGCTGTCGGGGATCGAATTATCGGCGCTTTTCGACCGGGTTTTCGGCCTTCTGCGCGAATACAGCCTCGTCCTGCCGCCCGATCTTGCCATCCTGCTGCGCACACTGCTGACGACCGAAGGCCCTGTCCTCGCGTTCGCGCCAGACTACAACATTGCCGAAGAGACCAGACCCATCCTTATTGAACTGCTGTCGGAACGGTTCTCGTTCGGTGCGACCCGCAGCCAGCTCACCAAGCTGCGCCGCCGACTGTTCGGTCTTTCGGCTTCCCTGCCAGACCTAATCGGCAATGCCACCATTATCGCCCGATCTGGCTCGATTCCCGTGACCATCGACCCGACCAGTCGTGGGTGCTGGCAGGGATCACC
This sequence comes from Sphingopyxis sp. BSNA05, assembly GCF_013265645.1. Classification (NCBI taxonomy): domain Bacteria; kingdom Pseudomonadati; phylum Pseudomonadota; class Alphaproteobacteria; order Sphingomonadales; family Sphingopyxidaceae; genus Sphingopyxis; species Sphingopyxis sp. BSNA05. The sequence goes on from NZ_PYIA01000058.1 coordinate 28,082, forward strand.
CTAGCGCTCGCACTGATCGCATTGGTCCGGAAATGGAATTGAACCAGCCGACTGCCCATGTCTTAAAGCCAACACAAATAAGCGAAGATCAAACCGGAGAGAGAAATATGACCAGCCCGCAACCCGTCGATCCCGTCCCCGCAGCCACCATGTTGTTGCTGCGCGACGAGCCGGAATTCCAAGTGCTGATGGTAAAGCGGCACCACCAGATCGACTTTGCCTCCGGCGCGCTGGTCTTTCCGGGTGGGAAACCAGCTACGGGTGATGATGCTGCGCAATGGGCCGACCATTGCGCCGGCTGGGACACACTTGAACCGACACAGCGGACCCTGCGGATCGCCGCAGTTCGCGAAGCCTATGAGGAAGCGGGCATCCTGCTGGCCGATAAAAGCGATGGCAGCGCTTTCGAGGGTTCCTGCGACCCGGCAAGCCGCAAGGCGGTCGAACAAGGCGAACTCGCGTTCCTCGACGTGGTTCGTGAGGCCGATGTGCAATTGCGGCTGGACAGGCTTAGCGATTTCGCTCGGTGAATCACACCCACCTTCATGAACAAGCGCTTCGACACTTGGTTCTACGTCGCCCGCGCTCCCGAACGCCAGATCGCGGCGTGCGATGGCTACGAAACCGTGGATGCCGAATGGTTATCACCTGGCGGCGCACTGGCTATGGGCGAAGCCGGGGAGCGGACGATTATCTTTCCCACCAGGCTGAACCTGGAACTGCTGGCCCAGGCCAGCAGTGCGCAGGACTGCGTCGAACGTGCCGAAGCGCGCTTGATCGCGCCAGTCCTCCCGAAAATCGTTCAGCGTGACGGGAAGAACATTCTCACCATTCCCGAGAGTGCGGGTTATGGGGCAGCCAGTGAAGTAGTAGGTTGACGAGATTGCATTCCCGATAGCTCCTGAACGAATGGGTGTTCGAATGAAGGGCAAACAGTTCCGCCTATTCGCAGGCCGTCCAGCCCGGGCTGTTCTGATTGGACTCGGGGGCGGACAGAATTGACGGGGGAAGAATCAACCTGCTGAGAGGAAGGCAGAGGTTGGCAGCAAGTCGGTGCCGAACTCGCTTACGAAAGAAGTAGGCCCGAATGCATTTAAACCTCCACTGTGCTGTTCGACGGACAGTCTCAGCACCTGCGAAAATGATCGGGCGGATGAGACGACCGCTCGGATCGTGGGCGCGAGAGTTGCGTGCCCACATGCCGCTTAGCTAGCCTTCCTCGCGCAGCTAGCGGCAGGCGAAAGCTCAGCGCGGTATTGAAGCGCTAAGAAGCGAGCATCTGGTTGAACCGCACGTGCTGCTTCAGGTAGTCAAGCGTGCTGTCGAACAATGCCTGCGCCAAATCGAGCATCTCGGCAGCAGCCTGCCACTGCCTCCATATGCCTTGGGTCCAGTGGGCGTGCCCAGCCCCGAGCACCAATATGACTCACGCCATTTTGTATGAAGAGGCGTTTCGTTTGTCGGAATTTTCAGGCCTGCTAGCAAGGTTGACCTTGCTCTTGAGTTCTTGCGGGAATTTTTCGCTAAGGAATTCGTGTACTTCTGTGCGAAACGCGTCGTCGTCCGCGTGGGTGTTCTCTTTCAGCTGGGTCGCCATCATGGTCTCCATCTGAGGATCAGGGTTGCTTCTCCATCGATTGGGCGAGGATTGCGAGATCTATCTCGATGGATCAATATTGCTGTTCGGGCACGTGAAGCACTAGGCCGTCCAGCATCGGCTTCATCGGAATCTGGCACGCGAGGCGGCTGTATTCTGTAGTGCCTTCGGCGAACTGCAGCAGTTCGGCTTCCATCCCGTCTTCCTGCAGCCGACCGACCTTGTCGATCCATTCGGGGTCGACATGAACGTGACAGGTCGCGCAGGCGCAAACGCCTCCGCAATCGCCGTCGATACCCGGCACGTCGTTGAACAATGCCGCTTCGCGCGCGGTTTCGCCTTTGTCGATCTCGACTTCCCGGCGCTCTCCGTCGCTCGCGACGAACGTTACCTTTACCATTTCTATCTCCGCAATATTTGGTTCGGACAATCAGCGGGCATGCAAACGCACCGGCAGATTGGTGATTCCCCGCACCAGATTTGAAAACAGGCGCTCAGGCTCGCCGGTCACTTCGACCCTTGAGAAACGCTTGTGAATCTCTTCCCAGATGATACGCAGTTGCAGTTCGGCGAGGCGGCTGCCCATGCAGCGATGAATTCCATAGCCAAAAGAGAGGTGATGGCGCGGATTTTTGCGGTCGATAATGAATTCGTCCGCTCGGTCGATGACGCTGCCGTCGCGGTTGCCGGAGAGATACCACATCACGACCTTGTCGCCCTTTTTAATCTGTTTGCCGCCGATCTCCCAATCCTGGAGCGCAGTGCGGCGCATATGGGTCAGCGGCGTCTGCCACCGGATGATTTCCGGCACCATGCTGCCAATGAGCGAAGGGTCGTCCGACAGCCTGCGATATTGATCGGGGTTCTCATTAAGAGCCAGCACGCCTCCGCTGATCGAATTGCGGGTCGTGTCGTTGCCGCCCACGATGAGCAGCAGAAGGTTACCCAGAAATTCCAGGAAGGGCATGTCCCTTGTCGCCGGGGAGTGCGCCATAATGGAGATCAGGTCGTTCTTTGGCTCCTCATTGATGCGCTGTTCCCACAGCCCCTTGAAATACATTGCGCACTCGATGAGCTCTTCGCGCCTCGCCTCGTAGGATTCGACGATGCCAGTTTCCGGCGCAGCCGTTGTGATGTCCGACCAGCGGGTGAGCTTGCGCCGTTCTTCCCAGGGAAAGTCGAACAGCGTCGCGAGCGTCATAGTGGTCAATTCGATCGAAACCTTGTCGACCCAGTCAATCTCCTCACCGACCGGCAGGTCGTCGAGAATCTTGGCGGCACGTTGGCGAATGATCGGTTCCAGCTGCTGCAAGTTGGACGGCGCGACCGAGGGCGTCACAGCCTTTCGCTGCTGATCGTGCTTGGGTGGATCCATGGCAATGAACATTTCCAGGTCAAGCGCACCCTCAACCGAATGCATGTCCTGAATCGCGATACCGCCAAGCTTCGCCTCGGACGAGAACACCTTGTGGTTGGTATCGACCGCCATGATGTCGTCGAACTTGGTGATCGACCAATAAGGGCCGACATAGCTGTCGCGGCAGTAATGAACCGGATCTTCCTTGCGCAGCCGATCAAAGAACAATCCGATGGTATCGTTCTGGAACAGGCTTGGCCGGGCAACGTCGATCTCTTCAATCGGAATCGCGGCGATCTTGTCTGCAGTATCCATTTCCATGATCTGGGTATTCATATCCTGTCTTCCTCTCCCGCAAGCAATCCTGCCCTAATCTTACAAAATAATGGTCTAGCCGATTCTTGTCAAGAAAGCTTATAATATTTTCTACTTTTTACCCCACCCTATCGTTTCAAGGCCATTGACAGCGGGCATTGAACGCTTTTAAATGTTATACGACTTTAGCCAAGGGGCAACGATGCAGCCGCAGGTCGAAACAGTGAAGAAAACCAAGCGCGCCTTATCGCTCGCCCAGAACATCGTGCGCGACATCGAGGCGGGGGCGCATTCTCCTGGGGACCGGCTGCCGCACGAGGACGAGATGCTGGCGCGCTACGAGGTTGCCCGTGCGACCTTGCGCGAAGCCTTGCGCTTCCTGGAACTCCAGGGCGTGATCCACCTGCAACTGGGGCGCGGAGGCGGGCCGGTGGTGGCACGCCCGCAGACTGGTGATTTCGCCAATAGCCTGTCGCTGATCCTGCATTTCATGGAAGCGGACCTGCGCGGATTGCTGGAACTGCGCGAGGCGATTGCGCCGATGTCGCTGCCTATGCCGCGCTGCGCGCGACCACGGGCGACCTGAGTGCACTTGCCGATTGCTTCAAAGAACTGGAGCGCAATGAAGCCGACAATAATTTCGAGGAACTGAACCGCCGTTTTCACGACCTGCTTGGCTGGGCAAGCGGCAATCCGCTCTTTGGCTTGCTAACCTCGACGATGCATTTGCTGACCCGCGAATTCTCGAACTCGCTGGGGTATTCGGCACAAGAGCGAGCGGTCCAACTACGATTTTGCGCAGCGTTCTCGAATCGGTGCGCACTGGCGACCAGGCAGCTGCGCGGCAGGCGATGAGCCGCCTCGTCTCGGGCTCGGCATCCTATCTTGCGGAACGCAGCCCGGAACTGGTGTCCCAACGGGTCAAATGGGGGCAAATTTAGCAGTTGTAACCAATTGAAGCGTGCCAAAAGGCATCCATGCGGAGAGGAAGAGAAAATGGCACTGAGAAGCCGAATTTGTGAAATGCTGGGAATCGAATATCCGATCCTGCTGGCCGGCATGGGCGGTGCAAGCGTTCCGGCACTGGCCGCGGCAGTATCGAATGCGGGCGGGTTGGGCGTGCTGGGTGCGGCGGCGTGTTCGCCTGAACAGCTGCGCGACTGGATTCGTCAGACCCGCGAGCTGACCGACAAGCCCTTCGGCGTCGATACGCTGCTGCCCGCCTCGGTCACGCGCGGATCCGCACCGCAGAGCGGTGGCGCACCCGAAAATCCGATGGAACTGCTGGGCGAATACCAGCAGTTCACCCGCGATTTCATGGACCGCGAAGGCCTTCCTCAAGTTGATACTGAGGCGGCCATGCGGGCGGCTGGCGCCCCCGAAATGGGGAAAGGCGGGCCTCAGCTCTTCTCGAAGGAGTTCTTTGAAGCGCAGATGGAAGTGGTGATCGAGGAAAAAGTGTCCGTCTATGCTGCGGGTCTTGGCAATCCCGAACCGTGGATGGACCGCCTGCATGCCAATGGCACCAAGGTCATGGCGGTGATCGGCAAGGTTAAACATGCCGAGCAAGTGGTCGGTTCGGGCATCGACATGATTGTGGCGCAGGGTCACGATGGTGGCGGTCACAATTCGCCGATCGGCACCATCTCGCTCATCCCGCAAGTGGTCGATGCGGTAGGCGATCGCGTTCCCGTCATCGGTGCCGGCGGCATTTCGGATGGCCGCGGCGTTGCTGCCGCGATGATGCTGGGCGCCGAGGGCGCATGGATCGGAACGGCGTTCCTCGCGACCGAGGAAGCGGGTATCGAACACTTCCAGAAAGAAGCGATCACCGAAAGCGGCGAGGACGACACGGTGGTCAGCCGCTCTCTTACCGGCAAGCCTGCGCGCATGATTCGCAACAGATGGGCCGATGCATGGGTTGAGGCGGGCAAAGAGCCCCTCCCCATGCCGTACCAATCGATGATTTCCGGGCCGGTAATGGCCTCCGGCATCAAGGCGGAGCGAAAAGACGTTATTCCCGGTTTCGCAGGTCAGGGGATCGGACTGATCGACGCGATCCGTCCCGCCTCCGAGGTCATGCAGGATCTCGTCACGGGGGCCGAAGAGGCGCTTTCATCCGCCAAGTCCTACTCGTGAACCGCGACGGAGGTATTGTCATGAACGAAGTACCAAACTTGCCGCAAGGGCACGAATTGCGCCGCGGCATTCGCCCTGGAGAAGCCTTTTCGGCAATGCGCCGGCTGATAGCGGACAAGGAAGACACTTCGCAGGTATTTCGCATCGTCCAGGCGCTATCGGGCAATTCCTACTACCGCAACTTCCGCCGCTTCGCCGCCTCGCCGCAAGGGCAGACGATCCTGACGGAACGGGCCGATTTGCTCGGCACGCTCAGCGACCGGGAGCGTCTGGCGCGCTGCGCGCCGGGGACGCTTGGCCGCGCTTATCTCGATTTCGTCTATGGCGAGGGACTGACCGCTCAGGGCTTGGCCGAGGCGAGCGAGGCAAGCGGCATGGCAGAATTCAGCGATCCTGCGGTCACGCTCTATCGCCAACGTCTGCGCGATTCGCACGATCTGTTCCATGTGGTGACCGGTTATGGCCGCGATGCATTGGGCGAATTGTGCGTACTCTCTTTTGGCAATGCACAATTCTACAATCACGGCATCACCTTCATCGTTGCGGTCGGTATTCCCAAACTGCTGGCGGAGCAATGGCAGCTCCCCGTCGCGCGCGCCGCGTTTGAGGCGTGGCGACTGGGTCGCAAGGCAGCGGACCTGACCACTTTCTATTGGGAAAGGTACCTCGATCACCCGCTTGAGGAAGTGCGCCGCGATCTGAACCTCCAGCCCCCGGCAGTATATGTAGGCGTGCGTGATCTTTCACAGCGACTGGAGCGTGAGTTTCAGGCGCGCCGGCAAGGCGAGCTGCAGGCATGAACGGTCCCGCCGCCCTAAGCTTCAGCGACAGGTCCGCTATCACTGGCGTTGGCGAAACCGCTTTCGTCAAAGGCACCGAACGCACCGCAGTGGACATGATGCTGGAAGCATCGCGCCGCGCCATCGCGGATGCCGGGCTGAAACCTTCCGATATCGATGGCATGGTGCCGCCGCCGATCTATACGACGTCAGAGGAAATGGCCGCCAATCTGGGTATCGATGTGCTGCGCTATGCCGCCACAGTGCATATGGGCGGGGCCAGCCCGACTACGGCGCTGCAAAACGCGGCAATGGCGATCGCCAGCGGCCTGTGCGACCATGTGCTCATAACGCTGGGCTGGAACGGATATTCGGCGCTCAGGCCCAAGCCAGGTGCGCCGCCGACGCGGCCGATGAACATGAACACGCTGACCAACACGGTCAAAGGCTATTACAGTCCCTATGGCGTGTTTTTGCCGGTGCAAATGTATGCCTGGCTCGCGACCCGCCATTCAAAGCTTTACGGCGTCGGGCCTGACGCAATGGCGGCCGTCGCGCTGGCCTGCCGCCGCCATGCGCAGATGAATCCGCAGGCCTTTACCTATGGGCGCGAGCTGGACGCGGAAACCTATCACTCGGCGCGGTTGATTTCCGAACCTTTCCGCCTTTACGATTGCTGCCTGGAAACCGACGGAGCCTGCGCGGTCGTCGTCTCGCGGATGGACCGGGCAAAAGACATGCCGCATGTCCCCGTCAGCATTGCGGGCGCAGCGAGGGACATCCCTATCCGGCCGACGACATTCCTTCCCGGCCCGATCCGTTCAAAATCGGCCTCAGCTATGCCGCCCCGCGCGCCTTCGACATGGCGGGCGTTCGCCGCGAGGACATGGATTTCCTGCAGATCTACGACTGCTTTACTTATGTCGTCCTGCTACAGCTCGAAGCGCTGGGTTATTGCGAACCGGGCGGACAGGGTGAATTTGTCGCCGACGGGCAGATCGAGCTGGGCGGGCGCTATCCGGTCAACACCCATGGCGGCCTGCTGAGCGAAGCGCATGTCTGGGGCCTCAACCACGTGGTCGAGGCGGTGCGTCAACTGCGCCACGATTGCGGCGAACGCCAGGTCGAAGGCGCGCAGACCGGGCTGGTCACCGGCTGGGGCGACTTGGGCGATGGCAGTATCGCTATCCTGAGGAGGTTTGCATGAGCGACGAGAAGAATCTTCCGCCCAAAATGCGTGCCTCGGCGCAGAAGGCGCCGCCAAAGCCGCAACCGCGCCCGCAGGATCCGGTGGAACAGGAATTCTGGAACCGTTGCCAGGACGGCAATCTCTATTTCCAGCGCTGCGGCGAATGTGGCACCTTCCGCCACCTGCCGCGCTACATGTGCGCAAAATGCGGCTCGCCCGACTTTTCTTGGGAGCAAAGCAGCGGAAAAGGTACGCTGTTTTCCTGGACGGTCACACATCAGGCTCTGCACCCTGCCTTTGCCGCTGACATTCCGTTCGTCTCGGCGGTGGTGGAACTGGAAGAAGGCGTCCGCATGGCCACGCGTCTGATCGATTGCGACCGCGACAAGCTAGAGCTGGACCTTCCGGTAACGCTCGATTTCGAACTGATCGGCGCGGATTTCCGCCTGCCGGTTTTCCGCCCCGATACGAACCTACCCCACGAAGGATAAGCACGAAATGGATCTCGAATATGGACCCGAATATGACGCTTTCTGCGAGGAAGTGCGACAATTCTTAAAGACGTACGGGAATCGTGCGCCAGCCGAGCAGGGCCGGGCCGCCCGCCCCTGTCCCGAGGCGGTCGAGTGGCAAAAGCTGCTGATCGAACATGGCTATACCGCGCGCACGATCCCCACGGAATACGGGGGTTACGGGGCCGAGCCCGACATTCTCAAATCGCGAATCATCGCCGAGGAATTCGCGCGCGCCGGCATTCCCGGCGGACTTGCCAACCAAGGCATATCGATGCTGGTCCCTACACTGCTGGAACTGGGAACTGAGGCACAGAAACGCCAGTGGGTCGAGCCGACGCTGAAAGGCGAGGTCGTATGGTGCCAGGGCTATTCCGAGCCCGGCGCGGGATCGGACCTTGCCAGCCTGAAAACCAGCGCGCGGATCGAAAACGGCGAATTCGTGATCAACGGCCAGAAGATCTGGACCAGCACGGCCAAGCAGGCGGACATGATCTTCTGCCTGGTCAGGACCGAACCTGACGCGCCCAAGCACGGCGGCATTTCCTATCTGATATTCTCGATGGATACGCCGGGGATTGAGGTGCGTCCGCTCAAGACCATGACCGGTCACGCCGAATTTAACGAGACGTTCTTCACCGACGTGCGGGTGCCGATGGACCAGATCGTCGGCCAGCGTGGTCAAGGCTGGTTCGTCGCCAATGCGACACTGGGTCACGAACGCGGCATGCTGGGCGATCCCGATGCGCTGGAAAACCGATTTCAGGCACTGGTCAAGCTAATGCAGAAAGAACGTGTCGGCCAAGGCCGCGCGATCGACAATGCCGTGCTGCGCGACCGGTTGGCGGCGCTTCAGGCCGAAGTTGCAGCGATGAAATACAACGGAATGCGTATCCTTTCGGACAATCTGAAGGGCGAACCCGGCGGCATGGCCAAGCTGATTGTCAAGCTGCAAAGCTGCGAACTGGCGCATCAGATATCGGCTCTGGCGATCGACGCCATGGGCGAGATCGGCATCCTTTATCACGGTAGCAATCGCGAGCGCGAAGGAGGCGCGTGGCAGTGGAACTACATGTTCCAGCTGGGCCTTATCATCGGTGGAGGTACCGCGCAGATCCAGAAGAACATCATCGCCGAACGCGGTCTCGATATGCCGCGCGAACCTAAGCTGGCCAAACCTGCGCCGGCCGAACAGGCGCCGCCGTCGCGGCCCGCCAGAAACAGGGAGCCGCCTGATGGATTTCGGACTGTCGCAAGACCAGCAGATGCTGCGCGATACAGTCGCGCGATGCCTCGCCGACACCTGCCCGCTCGACCATGTGCGTGAGTGCGCCGAAGGCGAAGCTTCTTACAGCGAAAAGGTGCAGTCTGCACTGAGCGAACTGGGCATCACAGGAATGATGGTTCCCGAACAGCATGGCGGCCTCGGTATGACCTTGCTAGATGCAGCTATTGTGGCCGAACAGCTTGCCTATGCGGTCGCTCCGGTGCCGTTTCTCGCCAGCCATGTGCTTGCACCCATCGCGCTGGCGCAAGCCGGCAACGAGCAGCAGCAGGCTGAGTGGTTGCCTCAGATCGCCAGCGGCAAAGCGCAGATCGCCGTTGCCATTGCCGAGACTATTGAGGCGCGCGACGGGGCGGGCGTAACCTGCAACAGCGGCAAGCTGGACGGCACGGCGCTGTTCGCACTCGATTTCACCGGCGCCGAGGCCTTCCTGGTGGCCGATACCGCGGGGCGGATGCACTTCGTCCCCGCCGATGCACCGGGGCTGGAGAAAATCCCGCTGACGACGATCGACCGCACCCGCAGCGTAGGGGAAATGCGGTTCGAGACCGTTGCGGCCGAACCACTGGCCAACGATGGCGGAGCGACTGCGGCACGGCTGCGCGATGCGGGCCGGGTGATCCTGGCCGCTGACAGCCTCGGCGCGGGTCAGGCCATGATTGAGAAGGCGGTCGATTATGCCGGACAGCGCGAACAATTCGGGCGGATCATTGGCAGCTTTCAGGCGGTCAAGCATATGTGCGCGGAAATGGCAGCCCGTCACGAACCATGCCGCTCCCTGATTTGGTACGCAGCGCATGCTTTCGACGCGGCGTCGGATGAAGCCACGCTCGCCGCGTGCCATGCGAAATCGCATACCGGCGAGGTGTATCGCTTCGTCGCGCGCACTTCCACCGAAGTGCATGGCGGGATGGGCTTCACCGACCTGCTTGGGCTCCATTATTGGTTCAAGCGGATCGGTTTCGATCGCCAGGTTCTTGGCGGCCCCGAAGCGGTGAGAGCCGAAGCAGCAGCGCGGCAGGGGTGGACCCGGGCAGCGTGATTTAAGTAGCTGCGGGGACGCCGCGAGACAAGCGGCGCCCCGCCAAGAGATGAGATGGAAACGTGATCGACTGGAACCTTGGCGACATTCTTGATGCTATCGAACCGGCCATGCCGAAGGATGCGCCCGCGCTGATCCATGGCGACCGGATCATCACATGGCCGGAAATGTCAGTCCGTTCGAACAATCTCGCGCGCAACCTGCGGGAACGCGGTGCCGTCGACGGAGCGAAGGTGGCGTTCTACATGCGAAACCGTCCCGAATACGGCGAGCTGATGGCGGCCTGCTTCAAGGGTCGGCTCACGCATGTGAACATCAATTATCGCTACGTGCCCGAAGAAGTATTCTACATCTTCGACGATTCCGACAGCGAGGTGATCGTCTACAGCTCCGAATTTCGCGACTATATCCTTGAGCTGAAGGACCGGCTTGAGAAGGTCCACACTTTCGTCGAGATCGGTGATGCGTCGGAAATCGCCCCTTTCGCCGTTCCCTATGAACATCTCACGACGCAGGGAGACGGTTCGCCTCTAGGCATCGAGCGCTCACCAGGCGATCTGCTGTTCATCTATACCGGCGGCACCACCGGCATGCCCAAGGGCGTGATGTGGCGGCACGACGACATGCGCAAGGCGCAGCTCGACGCGCAAAAGCTGCTCGGCCCGGTGCCGCAGTCGCACGAAGAAAACGTCGCGCTGATCAAGAGCCAGGGGCCGGGACGCCGCACCCTCCCCTCCTGCCCGCTGATGCACGGCACAGGCTTTATCACCGGGATCGGCGCGCTGATGTCGGGCGGTGCAATCGTTACACTCTCCGACCCGTCATTCGATGCCGAAGAGTTGTGGGAGACGGTCGAGAAACACAAGGTCGAGAGTATCGCAATCGTGGGTGACGCTTTCGCCAAGCCGATGCTTCGCGCCCTCGACGAACATCCCGGCCGCTGGGATACCAGCAGCCTCGTGTCGATCATCTCGTCCGGCGTGATGTGGAGCAAGGAGGTCAAGGCCGGTCTTTGCAAGCACATTTCTCAAGTCATCCTGATGGACAGTTTCGGCGCTTCCGAAGGCCTCGGCTACGGCCTTTCGGTCACCACCGCGCAAGGCGGCACCAACACCGCCAAATTCGGCATCGGCGAGTTCTGCGACGTGTTCGACGAGAACGACCAGACGGTCGAACCGGGCAGCGGCGTGCCCGGCTTTATCGCGCGCAAGGGTGCGATCCCGGTCGGCTATTACAAGGACCCCGAAAAGTCGGCCAAGACTTTCAAGACAATCGACGGTGTGCGTTACTCGATACCGGGCGACTGGTGCCACGTGGAGACCGATGGCAGCCTGACCCTGCTCGGCCGGGGCAGCGTGTGCATCAACACCGCTGGTGAAAAGGTCTATCCCGAAGAAGTCGAAGAAGTGCTGAAGACCCACCCCGCCATCGCCGATGCGCTGGTGGTCGGCGTGCCGGACGAAAATGGGGTCAAGCGGTAACCGCCGTGGTTCATCTCGACAAGCAGGCTGAATTTGATGAGCAAGCTGTAAAGGATCACGTCCGCCAGCAGCTGGCGGGATATAAAACGCCCAAGGCGATCCATCCTACCGACACGCCTCTGCGCGCCTCGAACGGAAAGGCGGATTACGCAGCGGCAAAGAAAATTGCGGAAGGCAGCAGGGCGGCAGCGTGAGCGGCAAGACCACGCCAGACTATGACGCGGTGATCGTCGGTGCCGGTTTCAGCGGCATCTACCTGCTTCACAAACTGCGCGAGGCCGGGTTCAATATCCTGCTGGTCGATGCTGCCGCCCAGCCCGGCGGCATCTGGTACTGGAACCGCTATCCGGGCGCGCGGGTCGATTCGCAGGTTCCGCTTTACGAATTCTCACTCCCAGATATATGGCAGACATGGTCTTGGACCGAGCGCTTTCCCGGATGGGAAGAGCTGCGCACCTATTTTCGTCATGTCTGCGATACCCTCGATCTGTGGCCGCACATGCGTTTGGGCACGAGGGTCGAAAGCGCGCGCTTCGCCGAAAAGGCATCGCTCTGGCGCCTGCATCTGGACGGTGGGGACACGGTGACAGCGCGGTTTCTCCTGCCGGCTCTCGGCTTCGCGTCGAAGCCTTATGTCCCCGACATTCCCGGCCTCGACACCTTCGCTGGCGAATGGTGCCACACCGCGCGCTGGCCTCAGGAAGGCATTGATCTGGCAGGCCGCAAGATTTGCCTGATCGGCACCGGCGCCAGCGGTGTGCAGGTGGCACAGGAGGCAGCAAAATCAGCAGACCGGCTGACACTGTTTCAGAGGACGCCGATCCTGGCCCTTCCCATGCGCCAGGAGACAATGACCGAGGAAGGGCAGGTGTGCGAAAAGCAGGGGTATCCGGCCATTTTCGAACAACGCAAGCAGACCAGCGGGGGTTTTGAATACCAGTCGCTGGAAAATCGGCACTTGAGGTTAGCGATGAGGAGCGCACCGCACATTTCGAGCATCTCTGGCAGCGCGGCGGTCTAAAATTTTGGTATCACAATTTTGCGGATATGCTCACCAACCGCGAAGCAAACCGCTACGCTTATGATTTCTGGCGCGACAAAGTCCGGGAGCGGATCGTCGATCCGGCGCTTGCGGAAAAACTTGCTCCTGCCGAGCCGCCCCACCCCTTCGGCACCAAGCGGCCATCGCTGGAACAGAATTATTACGAGATTTTTGCGCAGGAAAATGTCGCGCTCGTCGATCTGAAGGAAACGCCGATCGTCCGGATCAGCGCGGACCGTATCGAAACTCAGGATGGGGCGTTTGACTGCGATCTGATCGTCTTTGCAACAGGCTTCGATGCCGGACGCGGCGGACTGATCGACATGAATATAACCGGGCTGGGCGGGCTCGGTTTGGCACAGGCCTGGAACGATGGCTTGCGCGCCTATCTGGGCATGTCCGTGACGGGCTTTCCCAATATGCTGTTTTCTTACGGTCCCCTGAGCCCATCAGGTTTTGCGAACGGCCCAACGAGCGCTGAGATACAAGGCGACTGGATTTGCGACTTTCTGATATGGCTGAGGCAAGGCGGGATCAAGCTCTTCGATGCCGAACCGCAGGCCGAGACGACCTGGACCGAAATAGTCGCCCAAGCTGGCGCGATGACACTCTTTCCCGAAGCGGACTCCTGGTACATGGGCGCAAACATCCCGAGCAAGAAGCGCCAGCTTATCAATTTCCCAAGCGTGGTTGGCTATGCCGCCGTATGCGACGACGTAGCGCAAAATGCCTATCGCGGATTCGCCACCTAAAAACTCACCAACAAGGAACCTTTCGCGCAATGAATGAAATGACCCCTGTAAACAACCTTCCGACTGACATCGATTCCTTGTGGGCCGGGGACGGTTCGCACCTGCCCGAATGGTTCATAGCAGCACTGAACGTGCCGCGCGAAGAAGCTTATGTAGAGATTTCCGGTGCCAAGGTGCACTATCTCCGCTGGGGCAGCCCGATAAGCCCAAATTGCTAATGACACATGGCTTCCTCGCCCATGCCCGCTGCTTCGCTTTTATTGCGCCGTTCTTCGCGGAAGAATATGATGTCGTGGCATTCGATTTGGCGGGTATGGGGGACAGCGAAATGCGGGGGGCAGCTGACACGGCGGCCGCGGGAGGGAATTCACCGAGGTTGCCGAGGCCCTGAACATGTTTGCGGATGGCCAAAAGCCAACGATCATCGCGCACAGCTTCGGTTCGGGTGCCGCGCTGACAGCCGTGACCCAGTCGCCCGACGCCTTTGCTGGAGTGGTCGTATGCGACCTTATGATCATGCGCCCTGAATTGCTTGAAAAATACTGGAAGAACGATCGGTCGAGCCCGGGATCAGGGAATCCGGACAAGCCCAACAAGCGCTATCCCAGCTATGAAGCAGCGCGTGCGCGCTACATCCTATCGCCGCCTCAGCCCGCCGAGGAGCCATTCCTGCTAGATTATATTGCGTATCATTCGCTGAAGCATAAAAGAGGCAGTTGGACGTGGAAATTCTCACCAGAGGTTTTCCGGCGGAGCAATAGGCCCGAGGAGTGGCTGAACATGGGTAAGCGGCTGGTGCAAGCGCCGGGCCGCAAAGCAATCGTGCACGGCGGTAACAGTCTGCTCTTCTCACAGGATTCTGCCGATTACATCCGCGAGATGGGTGGAAACGACATCCCGATAATAGCCATACCGGAAGCCCGCCACCACCTGATGCTCGATCAGCCATTGGCCTTTGTCGCAGCTCTCAGGAGCGTTCTTTCTTTTTGGAAAAGCTCCCACGAACGCTAACCGCAATGTTAGAATGACCTGTCATATCTTCGATGAATTGGGTGGTCGAGAATACCAAATATGAATTTTGATACCTTGATTTGAAGCTAGGTGTTTAGTCTAGGCATTTGATGAGTTGGATTAAGTGTAAATCTGTTTGGTTCAGTTGTCCACATTTTGCAGATGTATTCGAAGGGTGTGAGTCTCTTGAGGGTCTTCAGCCGCCGACCATAATTGTAGGCGTCAATGAAGTCGTTGAGATGCGCGGTCAGCTGGGCATGGCTGTCATAATTGTCAACGGCGGAGTAAA
>NZ_PYIA01000059.1:0-36927 GCF_013265645.1 Sphingopyxis sp. BSNA05
CGCAGCATGATTTCACCAAATGACAAATATTCTGCCATATCGAAATTCCTTATGATCTGGCGGCGCTTGCGAGAGCGACAGCTTCGCGGGCCAGCCTGGTTATTGCATCGTAATCGCCCGCTTCGATTGCCGCTTTGGGCGTGAGCCAGCTGCCGCCGCAGGCAATCACGGAAGGCACGGCCAGAAATTCGGCGAGATTGTCTGCTGACACGCCGCCGGTCGGCATGAAACGCATATCGCGAAAGACCGAACTCAAGGCCTTGAGCATCGGTACACCGCCCGCCAGCTTGGCCGGGAAGAACTTCACGGTCCGCAAACCCAAAGCATAAGCGCGCTGCACTTCGCCAGCCGTCATTGTACCGCCATAGAAAGGCAAGTTCCGATCGAGACAGAAACGCGCCACATCATCGACAAGGCCCGGCGAAACGACAAACTGCGCCCCCCGATCCGCGACCGCTTTTGCATGATCCACCGTCAAGACCGTGCCGGCGCCAACAACGATATCCGAACTCTCCGATATAATCGCCGACATGCACTCTAGTGCGGCATCGGTCCGGAGTACAACTTCGACCACATCGAGACCTCCGGCCCGCAGCGCTTTCGCCGTTGCCACCGCAACCGCCGGGTCACTGGCCTCGATCAGGGGCACCACCGGCGCAGCGGCAAATTTCGCCTCTATTAGTTTGTCCATATTACTGGTCATTTCATGCTCGCAATTCTGGGTCAGGAGAAAAATGTCCCGCCGTTGATGTCGATATTGGCGCCCGTAATGAAGCTGGTGTCATCCGACACCAGATTGGCTACCGTGCGCGCAACCTCTTCGGAATTGCCCTGACGCCGGAGCGGGGTACCGGCAGCCACAGCGGTCCGCACCTCGTCCTTGGTGAATGTATCGTGGAAGGCGGTGGCGATCATACCGGGGCACAGCGAATTGACGCGGATGCCTTTGGGTCCGAGTTCCTTTGCCATCGCCCGGGTGAAGGTCATCACCGCGCCTTTTGACGTGCCATAGGCCGCCGCACCGGGGCCACCGCCGTCGCGGCCGGCTTGCGAAGCGAAGTTCAATATGGCGCTTCCCTCGGGCATATGGGGCGCGACCGCCTGCGTCATCATGAACGTCGACGTGACGTTCAATTGCATGACTTGGTTGAAAAATTCTTCGTCCATTTCGGCAAGGCCCTTGCGCGCGACCAGGCCTCCGGTGACGTTCACCAAAATGTCGATCGTGTCGCCAAAGGCGGACACCGTTTCCGCGACCAGGCGATCAACATCGGCCTGTTTCGTGACATCGGCCTGGACCAGTATCGCGCTGCCGCCTGCCGCCTTGATCGCGTCCAGCGTGGCCTGGCCGTCCGCTTCATTGTTGCAGTAATTAACCACGACATTGGCGCCCTCGGCGGCCAGTTTTTCCGAAACGGCGCGGCCGATATCACGGCTGCCGCCAGTTACGATCGCGGTTTTGCCTTTAAATTTGGTCATATTATTTTCCCTGTTTTGCAGATGATGAGGAGGAGGAGGAAGTGATCAAGAATTTTTCGGTTTCAGAGGTTTGATGTCGGTGCAGAGAACCAGAACCGACAAGACGGTCATGATCGCCAGTCCCGCACCAACCGCAAAGGCCGGTGCGTAGCTGTTGACGGTGATGACCGGGATCAGGAAGTTGAGCCCCACCACGGCCAGCTTGGCAGCCGTGCCGGCAAAACCAGCCAGCGAGGCGACGGATTTTCCGCTATAGAAATCGCTCGGCAATGTCTGGATATTGCGACCGCCGTCTGGAAGCCGAACAAAATGGCCGCCATCAGCAAGACCGCGATCAAGGGCGAAGCCGCGACGATGGTCAGCAACAGCGAAACCAGCATGATCAGTCCGCCGAGAGCGATCACCAGTTTGCGCGTCTTGTTGACGGTCCAGCCCGATTTTATCAGTCGCCCGGCCAGGATTCCGCCGAACCACGCGCCGAACATCGCGCCGACATAGGGCACCCAGGCATAGGTGGCGATTTCCTCGACACCGAAGCCATAGGTTTCAAACAGATAGAGCGGCAGCCAGCCCACAAACAGCCACCAGATCGGATCGAGGAAAAAGGATGCCATGATGACGCCCCAGCTTTCCTTGCGCGAGAGAATTTCGCCAGAATTGGGCGCGTAGGTGGCGGCCTCGTTGGTTTCGGCATTCTTCTGGCCGGTCAGGATATATTGCCGCTCGTCTTCCGTCAGCCAGGGATGGCTTTCAGGGCCGGACTTGTAAATGATCAGCCATGGCACGAGCCAGAGGAAACCGAGCGCGCCGACGGCGATGAAAGTCGCTTGCCAGCTGCCCAGAAAAACAAAGAGAATCCCGATAATCGGGGCGGAAATGATGCCGCCAATCGCCGCGCCGGAATTGAAAACACCCTGCGCCAGTGCACGTTCGTTGATCGGGAACCACTCGGCATTGGCCTTGGTCGCACCCGGCCAGTTACCCGCCTCGGACAGGCCGAGAAGCCCCCGAAACACAGCGAAGCTCATCAAGCCGGTTGCAGCGGCGTGCAACATCGTCGCCGCCGACCATACGACGATCGACAGCACGAAGCCGAGACGCGTGCCGATCCAGTCGAATATCTTGCCAAACAGCGTCTGCCCGAAAGCATAGGCAAAAGTGAATACGTTCAATATGATTGCATAGTCGGGCTTGGTAAGGCCGATATCTTCGGAAATTTCCGGCCACAGAAAGCCGAGCGCGCCGCGATCAATATAGTTGATGATCGTCGCCAAGGCGACGAGACTGACAATGGCCCAGCGGAAATTACCGACTTTTTCACAGCGCTCACGATTCATCTTTCCCCGTTGCCAAAAAGTCTTCCCGTACCGGATTGAATATGTCGAGCAGCGAACCGGCCTCGATACAGCTGATACCGTGATCGGTGTCGGGCGAAATGATCACGCTGTCGCCGACGTCCAGTTCCTGTTCCTTACCATTCACAAACGAGAGGAACCGGCCCGATTCGATGTAACTGATCTGACCGTGCGGGTGCTGGTGCACATCGCCGACGGAACCCGCTTCAAACCACAGACGACAAAGCATGAGATCGGGACCATAGCTCAATATCTGGCGCGTAATCCCCTCACCCACGGTTTCCAGCGGCACGTCCGAAGCCTGGACAAATGTCTCGCTGCGGTTTTGCATTGTTGCGGTCATCGCTTTGCCTTTCCAGCTGGCAGATCGATGCGCGCTGCAAATCCGGTCCAGTTCAACATTTGATGGCCAAGCTTCACCGAATGCTTCTTTTCGGCATCAGAATCGTAGGACACAACAAGAGCGATCTTCTTGCCGTCCAATTTTTCCACGATGACGATGTCAGAACCATTGACGCTTTCATGGCTGAGTGATTTTATCAGGCTGTCGCTGCCAACCGTCTGCTCGGCCGCCCCGTCATAGCGACCGTGCGATTCCAGCATGCTGACAAAGGTCGTATTTTGCGCGTTCCTGATCCGCTGGATGACCATCGGCTCGCGGCGCAGATTGAACCTGGGGTCATTGGCACCGATTTCCGCCAAAACGGTTTCCGCACCCTTCTGCGGCACAAATCGGTAGGTGTAGAAACGTCCATCGAGCAGGGTCGTGACAAAACCATTTTGCCCCTGCGGCTTGCCGACCGCATCAACCCAGATATGCTGATAGCCGTTGCCGGTTCCCAGCACCGGGCGCGCCGCGATATGGGATTCGGTGTCAAAGCCGACCCGCATGATATGCCCCTGATAATGCAGCGGCAGGTCGTACTGATGCGGGCTGTCGGACTGCACGCGCACGATGTCCAGAGCGAGCGGCGCAGATAGGCCGTCGACCCAGAATAGCGCCAATGTCCGGGTGAAGCGGGTGTCGGGATAGGCGCCCTCAATCACGGCGGAGCTGATTTGCGCGCCCTCAGCTTTAGAAAAATAAAGCTGCTTTGGCGCAATGGTATCCGCAACCTTCACATCGCCATCGAAATGGCTTTTTCGTCGACGACCAGCGTATTGTGGGCAATGGTCTGCTTCGCCCAGCTTTCATTCTCCGGCAGATAACGGCCGCCGTCCTTGGCCTCGATATTCAGGAAACGCGCGGCGCCATAGTCGCTGACAATCTCGTTGCCATTGTCATAATATTGCCAGCTGAGCTTGTCGAAATGGCCGTGTCCCATGCCTTGCGAACTATTCTTGGCAATCAGCGCCTGACCACTTGTACTGTCACCTTCGCGCAGGATAGCGACCGCGCCCTTGTCGCCTTCGGGTCCATCACTCAACAGCAGCGATTTGAAGGGGAAGGGGCCAGCCTTGCCGGCGGCCAGATCATCGGCGACCAGCTTGCCGTCATCGGTCAGCACGGTCCGTCCTTGCCACTGCGCGATCGACAGCAGTCCCGGATCGCGTGTCTTGCGATAGGCAATGGCAACGCCGTGATAGAGCTCGTCGGTCTGGAGGCTCTTGTCCTTGATCGCGTCGTTGAACGGGAAGAAATATCCGTCATAGGTCAGCTGGATCGTGGTGCGCAGCGCCTTCAGCAATATGCCGTCGCGATGCTCGAATATCTTGCGCGCCGGATCGTTTTTTCGATTACCCCGCAAAACCACGAAGGGCTTCAGGGCAAAGCGCTGATAATAAGGCCCTTCGGTATAATAGCCGTCGGGGGAAAAGAGCAGTTCGCTCTGCCGCAAAATCCGGTCTCGCCGCTTTTGTCCAGCCCCAGCAAAGCAATGTCGACCAGTTCCTTGTCGCCCAGAACATAGCCCGTCATGCCCACACCGGCCGTGGCCCATGTGGCGTGGTTGTGGATCTTGCTGAACGTCACAGCCGAGCCGGTGGAGAGGAATGCGGCTGCCTTGCGGAACAGATTGTCATCGATATTCTTGCGATCGGCCTCTGACAGGCTGTCACGAATGGCTTCATAGCCCTGGATGCCGTGCACCATCCACATCGCATCGTTCAGCACCTGCCAGAAAATCCTGCCGGAACTCTGGCTATTCTTGCGTGCCGGATGCTCGCCCAGAGTGGGATAGAGATCAGCATAGGCCAGCAACATGTCGCGGACATAATCGGCATATTTCTGCTCGCCGGTAATCCGGTAAAGCTGGCCGCCTTCGTAGATCGCCTTGTAATTGCGCTTGTGCTGTTCGTGGGTGTAGCCGCCGCCGGGATCGCTGGGAACGGGAACGACCACCCCGGCCACCATCATCTGATCGACAAAGGTCCGCGCGCGATCCAGTTCGTCTTTGAAAAGCGGGCTGTAATATTGCGCCGCCGCAGCAGAACCGGTCGGGGAGGATTCGACCTGGCCTGCCACGGCGGCAGAAGATGCAGCACTCCATAGTGCGACCGCGATGAGCTTACCCTTCATGGCCGTGCTGCGCCTTCAAATTGATTTCCGGCAAGAATGGCGCGATGTGCGCCTGATAATTCAGTTCCTCAAGAATGGGCACCGGCATGTTTCTGGATATATTGTTCGTTATCCGGGTCCGTGGACGTCCGACGGTATGGGTGATCTTGATCGGAGCGGCGTCCTGAAAAACATTGTCGCTGATATCGCTATACTGGACCCCGTGAAGAACCACGGATGCCCCCGTGACATTATTGCTGCTGCGCCCGACGTTCATGAAGGCGGAACCGGTCAGCGAGAAATGCGGGCCAAATGTACTTTCGTCCCGACCGCCGCGGTAGATGTTGAATATCTCGCCGCCAACATCCTTGAAATTGGAGTTCGCCACGTCGACATATTCGACATTATACTGGCCGTAATCTTCGGCCTCCGCCGCCGCCTGCAAGACAGAACCGGAAATATTGGTAAAATTGCTGTTTCTGATGCTGATCCGATCTGCGAACGAACTCTTGCCCAGTGCGACCACGTGGAAGGACTTGTTTACGTCCAGATTCGCCACGGTAACGCCGTCAAGCTCGATCAGAAAATTGGACTGGATTGGGTAAATCGTAGTCCGGATAACTGCATTGCCAACCGAATCCGGGGCCATTTCACCATCAATAACAAGATTGCTGAGACGCAGACTTCCCCCCTGTCTGATTTCGACTAGCGAGGGCCTGGCGAAACTGATTCTAGCCACAGCATTTTCCGGTCCCGCGATCGAAAGGACCTTGTCCAGCGGCAGTATCTTGTTCACCAGATAGTCGCCGGCGCTCAACATCAGACGATCGCCATCGGAAGTCAGAGCGAATGCCTCGGTCAGCGTGTCTTCGCCCGGTGCCACGGAAATAGACTTTCCCGCACCGAACCGGTCACCCGCCGACGGCTTCGGATACCATTTGACGCCGACCTGATCCCGGGTAACGGGAACCAGATCACGCGAGACGCCTCTATCGGAGTCTTCGGGATAGAGCAGACCGTTTTCCGCCCGGATGAGAGCCGTTTCGCTTTCTGAAATCCCGGCTATCGGCTTCTCGAGCTTGCCATCGACGAGCATGTTTCCGGCGAATGCGATGCCGCTGATATCGTCCTGAACCTTCACGAATGTACCGGCGCCAGTACCGCCGAGCAGATTGTTCTCGAAACGGCTGTTAACCGGGGCTGCAGATCGCTCCGCATCGGCACCCGCCGCGAATGTGATGCGCGTGCTGTCCACAACGCTGTTATTCTCGATTATGGCATTATCGACCTGGACGTAGCGGTTCACGGGCGAATTGGGCACGCCGTTCATCACGGTCAGGGCGCTGGCAAAACCGGTACCGCGCAGACCTTCCATATAATTGTTCCGGATCGTCTGGTCCCGGTTGATGACCCGGATGCCACCGGTGTGGTCCTTACCATTGCCGAAGAACACGTTATTTTCGACCAGATTGCCATCCCCGTGGCGCAGCGTCAGCGTCCCGCTTGATTCAAAAACATATTGCCCCGGAAAATATTCCGTCCCGCCTTCGACGAGATAATTTCGACTTCGCCATCGCAGCGATCGAAATAATTATTCTCCACGAGAGTGTTGGAATCGAACATTGAATATTTGCTGGTCCCGATGCGCAATGTCTCGCCACCATTCGAACCGAGAACAGGCCGGTGTCCGAAGTAATTATGGTCGATGCGGTGGCCGTTTTCCTGACTGTCCTTGCTATCCAGACGAACCGCCAGGGTCACACCCTTGTTGGTCTTGCCAGCCAGGTGATTATGGTCAAACCGGTTGTTCTTGCCATACATGCCGACCCAGTAATCGGACTCGTAGCGATCGGGCTTGCTGAACCCGTCGATCACCACTTCCGTCACACGGCTGTTCCGGGCGAGATCATCCTTCGACCTGCGGAATGAAATGACTTCGCCGGTCGGGCTGTAGCCGTTCAGGAATACCAATCCGGTGACCAGTATATATTCGCCACCAATCCGCAGATTTGACTGGCCGGTAATTACAACTTTACCCGGATCCTGGGAAATCAGGGTGATGGGCTTTTCCTTGGTACCCTTGCCGGAAATCTTGATTTCGAAATCATGCCATCTGCCGTTGGCGAGGATGATGATATCGCCGGCAACGAGCTTCTTCGCCGCCTCGTTATATTCGTCGATATTTTTAACGAAATATTGTTCGGCCTGCGCGGGGACCGCCATGAGCCAAATACATAAGCCAGCAAGGCAGCGCCCTGTCCACATTCCCCGTCACCCTCTCTTATTATCTGGGAACGGGGCTATCAGGAGAGTCGACGTGAGTCAACCAATTGATGCTACCAAATTCAATTTTGTTTATACCAATTGGTATAACTGCTTGGCCGCCGGGAATTTATCAGCCGAGTTTGACCGAGGACAAAAAGCGCTCGCGGCTCTCATTGGCGCGCTGCTGGACTTCTTCCAGAGCCTGCTTTTCGGTCGCGTCCAGCATCGCCTCGATCAGGCGCCGGAAGTGGCTGTGCATGGCCTGCCGCGCCGCAAGCGGATTGCGCGTCGCCAAGGCATCGTAAATTTCCTGATGCTCGCTGGTTCTGGTGCGGACATCATGTTCGCAAACCGATTCATAAGCGGCCTTCACATCGGGCAGTTCTTCGCGCATCCGCCAAAGCGTTTTTATCGTATGAACGATCGCGGCGTTACCGGACGCTTCGGCAATCGTGATGTGAAAATGCTGATCCGCCTGCGTGGAGACCTCTTCGTCTTGCGAATCCATTTCCTTGATGAATCTGCCGAGCTTGGCGATATCTTCATCAGAAATATTCTGGGCAGCCAAAGCCGCTGCTTCGGCTTCAAAGAGCGACCGCGCTTCGGTCAATTCAAAGGCGCTGACGTCTGGCAGACGACTGTCGTCACCAGGCTGTTTTTCACTGACATAGACACCGGAACCGGTCTTGATTTCAATCCGGCCAATCGCCTGGAGCGCAATCTCGGCCTCGCGTATGGTGACCCGGCTGACCCCGAAACGCTCAGCCAGTTCGCGCTCGCCGGGAAGCCGCGCACCAACCGGAAAAACGCCATCCTTGATTAGATCAGTGATTTGCTCTGCCACACTATGGAAAAGTCGCTTTTCGCCCATATTCCCTGTCTATCCCATTGAAAGATTGTTACTTCGACCCGCTTTCTCCTGATAGCGCATCTCCATACCAATTGTCTACTCCAGCCTCGGCGTGACAGTTTTGCACAAAATGGCGCAGCAGGTTCAAGCTCCCGCTGCGCCATCCCCCGTTGGTTTCTAGAACTTGAACTGTACCCCCGCAAAATAGCGTGCCCGTATACCTGGATCGCTCCGAAGTCGTCTGGCGCGCGCGATAATTGGTCCGCGGCTCGTTGAACAGGTTGATCCCTTCGAGCGTGAACTTCACATTCTTGTTCAACCGGAAAGAGACACGGGCTTCGAAAACACTGACATCGTCAACATACCGGACGCGTCCCGGAGTTGCGACAAACTGCTGGAAGTAATTGCTGCGATATTTGTAGACGCCCTGGAAATCGAACGGACCGATTTCATAATATAGCTGCGCCGCCAGCACGTGCTTGGAAAAGCCGAACAGGTTTGAAGGCACGATCAGACCGTTGCTAACCGTCGTTCCAGTCGGGGTCGGGGTCGTGATTGCTCCCAATGTATCGTCTTCGAACTCGAAATTCGAATCTGCATAATTGTAGCTGACCTTGAACCCGAGACCATCGAGCGGTTCCGGCAGATAGCTGAGACGGTGGGCTGCTGTTATCTCGACACCATAGATTCTGCTTGTGTCGTCACTGGTAGCAACCGATGTCGTGAAGAGATCGACGTCCTGATTGTTGATAGTGAACGTCTCGGTAAAGCCGATTGCATCAAATCCGCCATCGAAACTCTTGTAATAGGCGTTGAAAGCCAGGATCGTATCCTCGTTGGGATACCATTCAAGACCTGCGTCGAAATTCCAAGAAAGCAATGGCTCCGTCAGCGGATTGCCCGTCGCGCTGACATTGTTGAAGCCTCCTGCAATGGCGTCTGCCGGCGTCGCAAATTCGTCATCGTCATTAAAACTGAATACCCGGCCGTCTCCAAGCGACGAAGGGTCAGGACGCGACAGGGAGCGATAGATGGCAAAGCGTCCGAGCAGATTGGGCTGGAATTCTGCAACGATGTTCAGACTGGGCAGAAATTCCGTGTAGGAATTTTTCGTCTGCCGCTGGATCAGGTTGGTAGTATCCTCGACCAGCACGAATCCGGCGGTGCCGTCACCATCGACATCATCGAGAACAACATTGAAATCCGAACGGAAGCCAGTGGAATTCACCAATGTCTTGACCACCCGCAAGCCGGCGTTTCCGCGAATGGGGGTGTCACCAAGATCACCATCAAAATTGGCCTGTATGTAGGCCGCCATACTGCGTTCGGTCACATCCGTATTTTGCGCGGAATCGAAATTTCCGGACGGATAGATCGGAACACCATCTTCATCAAACTGCAGGCCCGACGGATCTTCGCGCTCGAGAACCTGCGCAATGCACAAGGCATCAAAGGTTGCGAAGCTGTTATAGGTGCCAATCACATTGCCCGATGAATCGACATTGGTAATGAGCGGATTTCCACCGGAAATGGAGGAAAGGAAGCCGTTTTCGGGAAAGCTCGTCCGGCATTCCCGGTTCGCTACGGCCAGGGCACCGGTTCCGTCGGTGTCATTATAGCTATTCTCGAACCGGCTGGCGCCGAGCGCACCGGGCACGTCCCGGTAGCGGAGCTGCTGATAACGGGCACCGGCCTGGAGCGTGTTTACAAATCCATCCATTTCATATTCGACGTCGCCGCGAAATGCCCAGACACTATTGAACCGGTCCTGCTCCAGATCAGCGCGCAGTCGCGGATCATTGGCAAACAGGTCATGGTTGGTGACGTCAAAATTCTGGGTGACAAAATTCAAGCCTTGCGATCCGTTCTGAAGGATCTGGACAGCCGTTTCGACCCGGTCATTGGTCGAGCTGCCATCGCTTTCAAACGCATTCGGCCATGCAGCGGCACCGGTGATATCTTCATTATCTTCGGTGCGGAAGCGGATCTGGACCGCCTGCTCCACCCGCTGGGTTCTCGAGTAGGAGCCATCGAGCGAGATTTTCACGCGATCGCTGACTTGCGCGTCCAGCGAGAGCCCGCCACCATAATATTCCTCGTCGCGCTCCAGATATTCACTGACCGCTTCGATCCGCTGTTCGTTGGTAAACTGCCGCAACGCCCCCGTTTCCGTATAAATAAGCGGATATCCCGGAATGGCATTGGCGTCGCCCAGACCGTCAATCCGACGTCCTTCGGCGAAGTTCAGATCACTGCGCTGCTCTCTGAAAAGACGCTTGGAATATTGGAAATCCGCGTTGATGTCGACATCGGGGCTTGGCTTGAACTGCAAAGCGCCGAAAAATGAATCGCGCGTATCATCGGTAATATTGGACCGGAAGGCATAGCTGTTCCGGGCAATGACAAAATCCTCCGTGACGCTGCCATCGCGCAGGCCGTCGATCGTACCGCCACTGGTATCGCAATTGCCGTCATCAAACACGCCGTCGCCAGTGTCCGTCGGATCAACCACACAGGCCCGGATAGTATTGGAGACATTGGCTTCCTGCTCGGGATTGGTCGTCTTGTTGCGAGAATAGCCCAGCGAAATACCGAGCTCGGCATCACCCAGCTGGAACTGGTCAACATAGCTTCCGGTAATACGATAGCCGAATTTCTGGAACCGCTGATCCGCATCGATATCGAGATTGTCGGGATTGGCGTTCAGCTTGAAATTGCCCTGGAATCTGCGCTTGCCATAATCGAGCGGCTTGATGGACTCGAGCGCAATCTGGCCGGCCACGCCCCCTTCAATATAGCTGGCAGCCTGCGTCTTGTAGATACCGATCTTGCTGAAAAGCTCGGAAGGGAACTGGCTGAAGTTGACCGAGCGGTCACCACTGCCGTTGGATGCGATGCGGCCGTTGATCACTGTAGAGCCCAGGAAGGGACCAAGACCACGGATTGAAATTTCGGTGGCCCCGCCCTGCTCCCGGTGGGAAGCAGCACCGGTCAGGGTCTCGAGAGCCTCGCCAATCGATAACGCCGGTATGTCACCGATCTCTTCGGCCGACAGCGCATCGAAGACCTCGGTCGATTCACGCTTCGCTTCAATCGAATCCTGAATGGTTGCTCGGATGCCGGTAACGACAATCGCACCGTCATCCGCTCCGGTCGATTGCGACCAGGAAGGCGTGGCGATCATCGCCATGGCCGTCCCCGCCAGAAGTGCTGTAGAAAAACGTCGCCGCGATCCATTCTCGCGCGCAAATTCGGCCGCCTGTTTCATAAAATCCCCTCTGCTTTGCTTTTATATTTTGTGGTAAGCTGCCGACTGCCTACCTGTATGTCAACCTTTAATCTATACCAATCAAAATACAGACATCATACCAATACCATCCTGCTTTCAATATTCCGATTGTGAATGACGCGGCGGGTTCAAGCTCCCGCCGCGTCACATTCCCGTTCAAGCCGGGAAATTGGTGATCGCAAACCCTTGTCCAGCACAGCGACGGCCGCTGAGACCAGACATCCTTCGCACGCCGGGTCAGTCCGGAAGCAGAACCGGGATACATTGGCCCATTCCAACCCCCGGATGCGATCAGATACGGCTAGAACTTGATGCTGGCGCCAAATGTCAGTCTCCGGTCCGGCAAACCCTGGAAGCACAGCAACGCGCCATCGTTCACACAATATTGCTCGATTTTGGACTTGGTCAGATTGACGCCTTCGACACCGATATTGATATTATCGGTCAGATCATAGGTGATACTGCCGTTCAGCTGTCCACGCGCCGCAGTGGTGACCGGGAAACCAATCGTGCTGCCCTGGGTTGCCCCACCAGCAGTGTCCAGCGTGCGAAACGCATCACGCCATGTGTAACGCGCACGAGCCGACAATCCATATTTCTCGTAGAAAAGCGTGACATTATAGGCATGCGGCGAGAAATCGAGCAAGCCCTGGACCGCGGTGAAAGGACCGGTGAGACCGCTACTCGATTCGAGGATCGCCGTTCCTCGACTATCCGCATCGGATGTGTCGGTCGCCTGCCCGCCGCTGAACTTCTGATAGGTATAGTTGGCCGCCAAACCAAAACCGGATGCAAAGCCGATACTGTCTTCAAAAGCTGACAGATTGTACTGGAAAGCAACTTCGACACCTGTCTGCTTGGTCACGCCCGTATCGTTTATCGTGGTCGAAACCGGCACGCACAGCCCGTTGCCGGGAGAGGCCGAAAATACGTTTCGATCGGCGATCGGATTATATATCCCGCCCCCTTCACATGGCGCGGTAATATCCTTGAAGCCGGTAACCGGATCGACGAAGGGCGCAGTTTCCAGCGTTACGAACAGGTTGGTCCGCCGTTTGTGGAAGACACCAACGCTGACCACCGCCGCAGGAGCGAAATAATAGCTCAGCGAAGCATCATAAGATGTCACTTTTTCCGGCACCAGACCCGGATTACCGATTTCGACCGGCGTATTCGGACCCGTTCCAAACCGTACTGATGTTTTCAGGGAATCGAAATCGGGGCGATTGATATCCTGACCATAGCTTGCCCGGAGCACGATATCGCTGGTCAAATCGGCCGCCAGATTGACCCTTGGCAACAGGAACCGATATTTGCCCGGCGTATTGGTCTGATTGATTATATTGCCGTTCGCATCGACATTGTTGCCCACCGAATTGATGGCCGTGTCGACGTAGCGCAAGCCGGCGTTCCCGCTAAAAATGCCCGCTGCAAAATTGAGCTGGCCGTACACCGCGTGGGTTTGTTCGGTAATCCGGTAAAAGGAAGCCGGATTGAAGCTGGGATCCGCCAATACACGCCCGCCCGGTTCGGCCAGCAATGCGGCCTGCAATGTGGCCAGCGTTCCTGCCTGATCGGAATAGGCGAGATTCGGATCGATGATCAGAAAATCACCGAAGAACAGAGACCGGCCATCGGCCTTGCCGAAATTAGAAGGCCCGGCAACCAGCAGCTGGGAAAACACCGACCCGTTCGGACTGTCGGCCAGTGCTGACAGACCGATGCTGGACGTTATTTCATTAAACTCCGTCGACCGGTCATTGTACCGATAACCCAAATTAAAAGATGTCAGAAAGCCAGTCAGATCTTCAAGATCGAGCGTGAAGTCCATGCGCCCGGTATATTCGACATTCCTGTTGCTATTGTCGCTGACCGACACGGCATCGAGAACAACGTTGTTCGGGTCAAGCAGCTGGGCAATCGTCGGAGCAAAGGGCGAACTGGTATCTATTCCGAATGCGAGCGACCCGCCGGACAGATCATAAGCGAACGGCGTGCCGTTATCGTTCGCAGATCCGGTAATCGGCGTGTTCGGGTTGATGAAATTCAGCGTCGTGCTGAGGTCGGGAGTGCGCGAACTGGCGAGCGTACGCGACCCCTCGATCCGCGCCTTGAATCGGCCGCTCTCCCATTCTCCGCCAGCCCTTATCAGATTGCTTTCGGTCAGCCGGGCGCCGGTATCGCTTGAGAAGCGCAAATTGGGTTCATTCGGGACATTCGGTTGAAGCGTACCGGTTTCTGCCGCCTGAATGCTGCCCAGGTCGACACCGCCGAGAGAACCGAAATTGATCGTTTCAAAGGTATCCGGGACGTTGGTATTACGGACTGAACTCACGCCTGAGCCCTGAATTCTGGTACTCTGCTGCCGGCGCGTCTGCTTGTTGTAAAAACCGTCGACATATAATTTCAGACTGTCTGACGGCGCCCATTCGAGCGAACCGGCGACATTATAAGTCTCGTAGTTGAAAATCTCGAACTCCTGGTTCAGGAACTGGATACCAAGATAGTCAAAATCCGGACCAGGAGCCCCCGCTGCAGTCACGCTGGTTCCTTGGGGAATCAGGGTATCCCGGTCGACGCGAGGGCGCGATGACGAAGCATCCTGCTTGGCATAGCTCCCACTGAGCACGATACCGATACGGCCCGCACCGGTGTCCCAATTTTTGCCAAAACTGCCTGATATGCGGGGCTGAACGCTTTCCGACTGCTCACTATATTCGCCTTGGGCGCGGAACGCGATTAGCGTATCCCGGAGATCCAGAGGGCGGATCGTGCGCAGGTTGATGGTGCCACCGACCGAACCTTCGGTTGTCATGGCCGTTGGCGCCTTGATGACTTCGAGCGAAGAGATGATCGCCGCGTTGATATCTTCAAAATTGATGCCACTGCGACCCGAACCGGACCCGACGGTACCGACCCCATTGATTTCGATACGGTTATCGTTGGAACCACGGATCTGGACCCCGGTTCCGATACCGGCCTCTCTGGTGATCTGCACCCCTGTGATATTCTCGAGAACCTCGGCCAGATTCTGGTCGGGCAGCTTGCCGATATCCTCGGCCTGAATGACTTCGACAAGGCTTTCCGCATTGCGCTTTTCATCCAGCGCCTTCGCGAGCGAGCCGCGGATGCCGGAAACCACAATTACATTCTCATCTGCCTGATCATCCTCCGCTTCCTGGGCGAAGGCTGGCGCAGCCACCAGAGTCATTGCCGTCCCTGCCAACAGAAACGCCGACGCGCGCCGCCGCAAAACTTTGCCGGACGCAGATATACTTGCCTTTTTCATCGAATCCTCTCCCTGCACTCTTATATTTGATGGGAAACTGCCTTGGTCTGAACATTTTGTCAACCTATATAGCATACCTTTATAATTTTTATTGTCATACCAATTATATATGCCTATCTGACTGCTTTTATATAAGTGCCTTCGGGAATTTCCGGCATCGGTCGGGTTCGACCGTTGTCGTCGATCAGATCACCTGTCCCGATCGAACAGATCCACTTTGAAAGGAGCGTCCTCAGCAGGACGAGGCTTGTAGACAGTCGGTCATCATCGGACACCGTTCTTGATACAGCTACCGCTGAAGACTTTCAGCGTCCCGACTGGCGTCCATAGCGCTGGAATATCAATAGCGCCCGTAAGCAGCATGACCATCGCTGGCCCGACCGATCAGCATCATCTTCCTATTGCTGGCGAGTACGCTTGGATTGATCAAAATCCTCTAAGACATTCCATGATAACAATATTCACCGCAGGCTGAACATGCGCACTATCCATGCCGTCGCCAAAATCGAATATTTCCAGGCCAAAGGCTGCCGCTCGTCATTAGTGGCTCCCGTCTGGAGGATTGCAACCGGTAGTTACCGCCGTGTCGCCGGTCATGCACAGGCGGTACTCGGGTCGGACTTGACGCTGTTGTGCGCTCGGAACGCTGCACCCTCAAGACTGCCGATAAGCGATGATTGTGGATTGGCGTCGTCGGAGAAAACCGCCCTGCCCCGCTTACGACAGAGGCCTATATAACGGTTCAATCGCCGCGCAGCTGATGTCGCGCGGAAGGGGTATCCTTTTTCCGCTATTCTAATGCCTTGTGCCGGAACTCCATAGTCTGGCGTTCGACGAGATTATCAAGGTTAATAATGATCGACATCGACAGCATCTTCACAACTTCAACGATGAGCAGATCGCCCGGCTTCCCGATAAGGATTTCGCCTGCCTGAACCGGATCTTTCTCGAGGAAGAACCGCTGCTTGAACATTCCGGATATGAAATAAGGGCGGCCGGAACTGGACCAACTCCTTAACTTGCAGTCGGTGCCAAAGGGAAACAAGACGATGAATATTGCGCTGTATTACTCGCCAAGAACGTTCCGCTAGCGGGCCACCATGAGGGGGGGACATCGGTTTCGGACTTCGAAGGGAATCTTTATTTCAACAGATTGGGCAGCGCCATCGACAGCGAAGGAATATAGCTGATCATCATCAGCGCCACGATCAATGTCAGATAGAAAGGCCAGATCGTCCGGATGGTTTCTTCGACCGAAATCTTGCCGACCGCCGCACCGACGAAAAGCACCGACCCGACCGGAGGTGTCACCAGACCGATGCCCAGATTAAGCATCATGATCACGCCGAAATGCACCGGATCGATGCCGAGCGCGCTGACGATCGGCAGGAAGATCGGGGTCGTGATCACGATCAGCGGCGACATGTCCATGAATGTCCCGAGCAATAGCAGGATGACATTGATGATTAGCAGGACCAGTATCGGATTGTCTGTCGCAGCGTTGATCAGACCGGCCAGGTCCGACGGCACTTCAAGGATTGCCAGCACATAGCCGAAACTGCCCGCCGCGCCGATGATCAGCAGCACCATCGAGGTTATCCGGATCGACGACATCGCCGATTCGACGAATTTCCGGTAGCCGATCGTGCGGTACACCAGCACGCCCACCATGATCGTGTAGAGCACTGCGACAGCCGAAGATTCCGTTGCCGTAAAAATCCCGCTCAATATGCCGCCAATGATGATCACGGCCGTCAGCAGCCCCGGCAGCGCGAATGTTACCGCGCGCAGAAACGGACGCCATCCGGGAAAGATACCCGCAGGATAGCCGCGTTTTGTGGCGACCAGCCATGCCACCACCATCAACATGGCGCCGGTCACAATGCCGGGAATGATCCCGGCAAGAAACAGGTCGCCGATCGACACGCCGGTCCCGGAAGCGGCGGCGTAAATGATCATATTATGCGAGGGCGGGATCAACAGCCCGACGATGGCGGCGGTAATGTTCACATTCGCGGCATAGTCGCGGTCATAGCCTCTTTTCTCCATCAGCGGAGAGATGGTCGAGCCCATGGCCGACACATTGGCAATGGCCGACCCCGACACCGCTCCGAACAACATCGACGCGCCGATATTGACTTGTCCTAGCCCGCCGCGGGCCCGGCCCAGCGAAGCCTCGGCGATATCGACCAGCCGTCCGGCAATGCCGGACCGGTACATCAGGTCGCCGGCAAAGATGAAAAAGGGGATCGCCATCAGCGAGAAAACGCTGATCCCGGCGGCCATTCTCTGCAGGGACACTGCAAGCGGAATATCGAGCGCCAATAATGCCGCGGCGCTTGCCGTTAGCAAGGCAAAGGCGACCGGTACGCCCAGCGCCAGCATGAGCAGAAGGACACCGAGCAGGATGAACAGCTCCATCATAAATCTCCCGCGTCGGCCAAAATTTCTTCGATCGGTTTCTCTGCGGTCCAGCCGGGCCGCAGCAATTCTCCGACAAACCGTGTGCTGCAGAACAAAATGATGGCAGAGCCGGCGAGAGGCAGCGGCACATAGGCCCATGAGCGGGAAATCCCCAGCGAGGGAATGACGTGGCTCGAAATGATATTGGTAAGTTCTATTCCCCAGATCAGCATCATGAAGCCACAGGCTATGACCACCAGTTCGGCCATCAGACGCATCAGCCTGGCTATTTTTCCGGCAGCGCATTTTGCAGCGCCAATATCCGGATATGGAAACCTTCATTGAATCCCGCAGCGGCCGCCAGCACCGCATACCAGGTCATCAACAGCAGCGCGGTCTGTTCCGACCAGCTCGGGCTGGCATTGAGGACATAGCGGGCATAGACCTGCCAGCCGATAATCAATGTCATCGCGACGAGGCCAGCTGCGGCTATCCACAAAATCACCTGACTTAGTCGTGCGTTGAACGCCGTAATGTGATCAAGCATGGTCCGCTCCTATTTCCGCGATTTCGTCGATCAGCTTTCGTTGCGCCGGCGTCTCGATATAGTCGCGCCATACCGGCTGCACCCGCTCCACAAAGGCCTGCTGGTCGTCCACCTCATTCACTTCCACGCCGCTGGCACGGATCGTCTTTTCGGCATCCAGCGTTTTCAGATCCCATAATTTACGCATATAGGGCACCGATTCACGGGCGGATTTGCGGACAATCTCCTGCTCGCTTGCAGTCAGCTTTTCCCAACGCTGCCGCGACATGACCAGCACTTCGGGCGCGATAACATGACGGGTCAGGCTATAATATTTCGCGACCTCGAAATGGCGCCCTTCAAAATAGGATGGCCAGTTGTTTTCCGCGCCATCGATAACGCCCTGCACCAGCGACTGATATACTTCGCCCAATGACATCGGGGTCGGATTGGCACCCAGTTGCTGGATCAGCGAGACGTACAGATCGCTGTTCTGGACGCGCAACTTCATGCCTGCCATATCTTCAGGCGTCCGGATCGGACGTTTCGTATTGTAGAAAGAACGCGCGCCGGAATCGTAAAAGCACAGACCGATCAGGCCATGCGGTTCCAGCGAGCGAAGGACTTTCCGTCCCGGCGCGCCGTCCATCGCATCGCGCATATGTGCAACATTGTTGAACAGGAAGGGGAGCCCCAGAATATTGGTCATCGGCTCTATCGAATTGAGCGGACCGAGACTGACCCGGTTGATATCAATCCCGCCAAAGGTCGTCATTTCGAGCGTGTCCCGTTCCGCGCCCAATTGGCTGCCAGCATATAGTTTGATCGAGAGCCGGCCATCCGAATAGCCTTCCATCAGGCGGCCCATCTCGGTGATCGCCAAGGATGTGGGATAGCTTGCGGGATGAAACTCGGCCGTTCGGAACACTGAGCCCGGCGCCTTGGAACAACCGGCAAGTGCGGTGGCGGCGATGCCTGTGACAAGCATTTGCCGCCGGGAAAAGACAGCATGCTCACCCAAAGCCAGGACCCCGGTCGTCTTGTTCTCTCGGTATCGCATTATTGCCTCTCCCCGTTTCGGCCATGCAGAGCAGCCTGTTATCCTCAATTGGCGATCAGCGCTGCACTCTTCCCGAACCATCTCCAGCCATCAGCTTCTGCACTTCATCTACGCTGACCCGATTGAAGTCGCCCAGGATACTGTGCTTGAGGCAACTCGCAGCCACCGCGAATTCCAGCGATTGCTGTTTGTCATCATAGGCATTCAGGCCATAAATAAGCGCCGAGGCAAAGCTGTCGCCGCCGCCGACCCGGTCGACAATATCGGTGATCTCATAGTGACGCGAGAGCTTGAACCCCTGTTCGCGGTCACGCAAACAGGCGGACCAGCCATTGCGATCCGCGCTCTGGCTTTCGCGCAATGTGATCGCGATGGTGCGCATGTCGGGGTAAAGCGCGAGCACTTTCTCGGACAGGGCTTCATATTTTGCGGTATCAAGTTCGCCGGTCTCCACATCGACGTCGACGCTGATATCGAGCGATTTCTGGCAGTCCTCTTCATTGGCAATGCCGATATCGACATATCTCACGAGTTCGGTCATCACTTCCGGTGCCGCCTTGCCATATTTCCACAGCTTGCCGCGGAAATTGAAATCACAGGACACCGTCACCCCCGCCTTTTTCGCCTCCTTGAGGCATTCAAGACTGAGATCGGCGGCTGACTGGCTAAGCGCCGGCGTGATGCCGGTAATATGCAGCCATTTGGCACCTTCGAATATGGCCGGCCAGTCAAAGTCGCCGGGGCCACATTCGCAGATTGCGCTATGGGCCCGGTCATATACCACTTTCGAGGGTCGCTGATTTGCACCCGATTCGAGATAATAGATACCCACCCGGTCGCCGCTGCGGCGGATCATCGATGTGTCTACGCCAAAGCGGCGCACTTCGTTTATCGCGTGCTGGCCGATATCATTGTCCGGAAGCGCGGTGACAAAAGCGGATGACAGGCCGTAATTGCTCAGAGCTACGGCGACATTGGCTTCGCCGCCTCCGAACGTCGCTTCAAACGCCGGCGACTGAAAAAAGCGCTCATGCCCCGGCGATTTCAGTCGCAGCATGATTTCACCAAATGACAAAAACTCCGCCATATCTCTTATCCTTCCCTATGTATTTGTCGGGCGGGCGATCTTGATCGCTTCCCGCGCCAATCTTGTGATGGCTTCATAATCACCTGCTGCGATTGCATCTTTTGGGGTCAGCCAGCTTCCGCCGCAGGCGATCACCGACGGCAGCGCCAGAAATTCTGCGAGATTATCGGCTGAAACACCGCCCGTCGGCATGAAACGTATGTCCCGGAACACCGAACTGAACGCCTTGAGCATCGGGACGCCACCCGCCAGTTTGGCCGGGAAAAACTTTACCGTCCTCAGTCCGAGCGCATAGGCCCGCTGCACTTCGCCGGCGGTCATTGTGCCCCCGAAAACGGCAATCCGGCATCGATACAGAAGCGGGCGACATCGTCGACCAGCCCCGGCGACACCACAAATTGCGCACCGCGCGCCTGGACGGCCTCGGCCTGCTCCACGGTGAGGACAGTGCCTGCACCCACAATGATATCCGAAGTCGATTCGACAATAGCCGACAGACAATCGAGCGCAGCGTCGGTCCGAAGTACCAGTTCGACCACGCTGAGCCCTCCTGCCTTGAGGCTTCGGCCGTTGCGATTGCCACGTCGGGATCGCTCGCTTCGATCAGAGGCACGACCGGTGCAGCGGCCAATCTGGCATCCAGTTGCCTGGCGATATCATTGCTCATGTCATAACTCCTGTCTCGTTTCGGCCGGTTCACAATAGTGGCCTGGACTTTGATCCGCGTACTAGATCGCCACCAGTTTGCAGCTTGCTTCCAGATTATCGCCAAATCCTGCTTTGACGGTCTGCCCGCTCTCGACATCATGGACTCCGGTAATGGCCCCTGCCGACACCCATATCCCGGGAGTAATCGCTATGTTCCGCTTCCTGAGCAGGTTCAGCAGGAAGACGACCGAGCCAAATGGCCCGTCCAGCATGTCAGCCATATTGTTTGAACCAACGGTTTCACCGTCAATCTGCAAACTGACCGGCATCGTCAGCAAGTCGGCATCCCGCCATTCCGCGATCGATGGGCCCAGAACGATACCCTTGTTATTGCCAAAATCCGAAACTGTGACCGCTGGCCCATAGCCATTGATTTGCGAAAAGGGCGAACTGGCGATTTCAATTCCCACCCGGACATCATCAATATAACGCGTGACCGTGTCGATATCGCATTCTTCCTGAGGCACCGAGCCCAAGCGCAACAAGACTTCGGCTTCTGCGGCGGCAAATCCGTCACCATAAATGGGCATCTCGGGAATATCGCCATTTGCGGCATCTGTGATTTCATCGACAAAAATCGGGCCCGACAATCGCTCGGCAGCAAATTTTTCGACGCGATCGGGTGGCACACGGCCCACTTTCCACCCGCCGATCTGACGGCCATCAAGGGCAATTGCGATATCCTGGATCGCATAGCCTTCATCCATCGATTGCGGAATTTCACCGGGATAAGAGTGAAAGGCAGACGCCGTCTTGCGCGCGTCGACAAAAGCTTCCGCGATCGATTGATGTCCCAAATTTTCTTGCATGCCGATAATTCCTCTTTGCCCAAATTTCCTTAATAGACACCGGTGTCAAAAACAAGTAGCTTTCGTTTCTATTGCTTTTCGGCATGCGGTCGACCTAATGATCTATTTGCGCTATGCCGCCGTGCAGATAACGCTGGAAATTGCCCTGTCGGGTTCGAAATATGATACCGATCAACACACGGATTTTCTGAATGCCCACAAGAGCAAATCGTCCGAAGACAAAACAGCCAACGATCAACGATGTTGCGGCCCTGGCGGGCGTATCGAAAAAGACGGTCAGTCGCGTTATCAACGAGTCACCCCTGATCAGCGAGAAGACCAGAGAGAAGGTCAAAACGGTGATCGCGGAACTGGGCTTCGTGCCAAATCCGCAGGCGCGGGCGCTCGCCTTTCGGCGGAATTTTCTCATCGTGTTGCTACATGACAATCCGAATGCCCAGACGGTACTCAATTTCCAGAATGGCGTGCTTGATGCGATCAAGGATAGTGATCTCGCGCTTCTTGTCCGCCCCGTGGATCGCGATTCCGACGATATGCTGGAAAATGTGAGGGTGTTTCTGGAGAAACAGCGGCCGATTGGCGCGCTTCTCCTGCCACCAATTTCCGAAAATGATGATCTGACCGAATTGTGCCAGTCGCTGGGCGTCCGCTATGTCCGGATCGGCTCTGCCGAGCTTGACGAACCGGGAAAATGCATATCGTCAAATGACAGAGAAGTCGTCGAAAAGGCCTGTCGCAAGCTGATTGAACTCGGACACCGGCGCATCGGTTTTGTAAGAGGTCCCCAGGGCTTTCGATCCGCACGGGAGCGCGAGCTGGGATTTCAAGATGCCCTGCGTGGCGCTGGACTGACGATGTCCGAAGAACTCATAGCTCAGGGCAATTATCGGATAGATTCCGGAACCGAGGCGGGACATAAATTATTGTCACTGAAGGACCGGCCGACCGCAATATTTGCCAGTAACGACGAAATGGCCGCGGGCGTGATGCAAGTCGCGCTAGGCAACGGGATTTCCGTCCCCGAACAATTGTCGATTATCGGCTTTGATGATTCCCCGACGGCCACCCATATCTGGCCCCGCCTCAGCACGGTGCGCTGGCCGATACGCGAAATGGGCGCGCACGCGGCGCACATGCTCGTCTCCGAATTTCTGCCGCCCGTTCCGGGTATCAATGAACCCGAATATGCCATGCTTGCGTCTACATTTGTCGAGCGGCAGTCGGTGGCGGCTCCGGAGAAATAGAGCTTAGTTGGCAGGCTTTGTCGGCACACAGAGACGGATGGCAAACTGTCTGTCTTCACCACATTATTTCCCGCGCATGCGAAAGGGCCGATTTCCGGGAGAGTGGAAATCGGCCCTGGCTGGTGAAACAGTCTGTAAAATTCCGGGATTGGAACCAGAATTGAAGACCCGATCGCCGGATATTCAAAGCGGGGTAATTATCTAGAAATTATACCGCGCTCCGATCAGGAAATTGCGACCGGTATGGTGATACAGGGTCGGCAGCTCCAGACGGTCGAAAGTCTGGTGCTCGACCTCGTCGGTCAGGTTTATCGCTTCGAAGGTCACCGACAGCTTTTCGGTCAACTGATAAGATGTCGAAAAGTCGAGGTTGAACGTCGCTGCCACGCCCCGCTCTTCCCGGCCTTCGGTGCGACCGCTGGCGTTGGGGCGTCTGGTCACATATTTATCGCGATATGCTCCCGTCACCCTCGCGCTGAATTTTTCATCCTCATAATAGAGCGTTCCGTTCAGACTATGCGGTGAAAACCGATGATATCGTCCGATTTCACATAGGTGTAGTTTGCTGTAACACCGAAATTTTTCAGAAGACCCGGCAGGAAGGTGAAGGGCGTTTGGAAAACGATTTCAAGACCTTCGATCTTGGCATCTCCCCCGTTCACCTGTTGCTCGATGTCTACGCGTGGATCCAGTCCGTTCGCAAGGTCGATGCCCAGCGGACTGGTCGGCGAAGCAACCGAGGTCGGCAGACCAGTCTGACTGAACGTGGTTTCGATGGTATCGCTCCGCAGGAAGAACGAACTGACGTCCTTGCGGAACAATGACAGCGCCAGCAGACTTTCTGGCTGGAAATACCATTCGAAGCTCAGGTCGTAGGTCCATGCGCGATAGGGGTCTAGACCCGGATTACCCAGATCGAGCGTATAGGGAGGGCCTCCGAAGGAGTCGATAGCACCACCCGGCGTCAGGTTGCCCAGCGAAGGGCGCGCCATCACGCGAGACACGCCGCCACGAATGAGGAAGTCCGATCCCGGCTCCAGAACCAGGTTAACGGATGGCAGCCAATCGTCATATTTGCGGGTGAGCGTTACATTGGTCGTGCCGACAAAACCGGTCGAAGCGGTTTTGGTTTCGACATAACGCACGCCCGCGTCTCCGCGCACCGGCATTCCGCCCAACTCGAAATTGAAGTCGGCCTGGACGTAACCACCATGATCTGTTTCCACCACGCCGCGGGTGTCCTGGAGGCGCTGGACCGGTTCGATGTTGAACAGGTCGACCAATGCAGCTGACGCTTCAAAATTGGCCGAGACCCAGGAGGTATCGATACCCGACACGCCTAGACCCTTGCCAAAATCGGTGACCAGTCCGGCGAGCGCATTGGACACCACAGGTGCAGTTGTGAAGCCTGGCAGACCGTCAACACTTCCCTCGGCCCGGCCTTCGAAAGTGGAGAATTCAAATTTCTTGTAACTATAGCCTGCGCGCAATGTAATATTGTCATTGGCTTCCCAGGTCAGGTTCGGTTGCAGCGTATCATAGGTGTTCTTAACGCCCTGCGGACGGTTACGATATTGCGTGAGCAGGAAAGACCCGGGGTTGGTGACATCAAGATCACCATAGCTGATCGCAGGCGTATCAAAGCCATTGGTAAAGTCATAGGAATAGCCATTGACCGCGTCGGCAGCATCAAAGAATATGGTTGCCTGCTGCGGTACCTTAAAATCGGAAACCGAAATTCCGCCAAGAAGGTCGAAGCGCAATGTGTCGGTCACATCATATTTGAGGCGGCCGGTTATCTGGTAATATTCATTGGACAAGATATCCCGGCGATGTTCGCTGCGGATCGGGACGAGCCCGTTTGCAGCATCGGGCTGCACGTTGGCAACTAGCCGTGTGATAACGCCGTCTGAATTGACGGTATAATCGGTTACGTCAAAATTGTCGGTGTTGCTCCGCACGAAAGCTTCCAGAAATTCTTCGTCGCGGACACCGTTGAATTTCGAATATAGTCCGTCGAACGTGACGCTGAACCGGTCGCTGGGACGAAACTCCAGCGAACTGGTGATGCCAATGCGTTCCTGCTGATAATCCAGCCGGCCATAGCGCGGGATCCGCGCATAATATGCATTGCGCAATTCCTCACAGGCGCCGCCCGTCGGATTGCCGGTGCAATCTTCGCCATTTGCAGACCGGAACGTCCCCAAATCATCGAACCGGACCGACGAGAAACCTTCCTCGCGAATGTCGCGGTCCGAATAGGCTATGGAAACCAGCGCACCGAATGTCTCATCAGGGTTGGTGTAAGATAGCAGTCCGGCAACGCGGGGCCCGATATCTTCCGACAGATCATTATAAAACCCTGCACCGAGACCGCGCCGGTTAGACCAACGCCATAATCGGAAGGTCGCCCGGTATTCAATTCAACATTCGCACCCAGAGACCCCTCTTCGATTGCAGCCGACTGGGTTTTGCGAACTTTCAGTTCGTTAAACAGTTCGGAAGCGAAAGCGTTGAAATCGAAGGAGCGCGAACGGTTGGTGCCGCCGGAAGCGTCAGACCCACCATTTGTCGAAATGGCTTCCAGACCGTTTATGCGGACGCGGGTAAAATCACCGCCCAGTCCGCGAACCGTAACACGGCGCCCCTCACCAGCTTGACGGTCGATCGCACGCCCGGGATCCTCTGCAGCGACTCGGCGAGGTTCAAGTCCGGGAAATCGGCGATGTCTTCGGCTTTGATCACGTCAACGACGCCGGCATCAAGACGCTTTTCATCCAATGCCGCGTTCAGGCTTCCCCGAAAGCCGGTAACGACGATAACCTCGTCACTGTCCGCGGCCTGCTCGCCATCCTGTGCATGCGCAGGCGCGGCCAGCAAACCGGCCAGTGATACGCTGCACGCGAGCGCAGCGACAGCGGAACGGCGCGCATGTCCAAAATTGTTTTTCATTATATTTCCTCCCAAAAATTCTTCAAAAGTCAGCCCGAATAGTCAAAATGACACCGGTTACTCTGCAAAGCAAAAAACAGCTGACAGGTTGCTACATAATTTTCAGAAAAGTGGAACCAATTGGTCATGCCTCTCCTCCATTCACGCTAATTTCAATCCGGTTTTATACGGTAACCGGTGTCATTCTTATTGCTGCTTCTGAAAACTTATGTCAAGAGAGAATTGTTGGGAGAGAAAAATGATCAAAAATTGGTGCTGATATGGATCGCATTGGCCGGATTTACGGGCTTTCAAGCCTCAGGAGCGATAGCGCAAGACAGAATCGCTTTCCCCGGTGCCGTTGGCCCGGCGGCGCAAACCAGAGGTGGGGCCGGCGGTAAAATTGTCCGGGTTACCACATTGGCTCCGGACGGTCCGGGGTCGCTAAAAGCGGCTATCGCGCAAGAAGGTCCGCGGATCATTATATTCGAAGTTGCCGGTGTCATAGACATGGGCAGAAGCAATCTGACCATCGATGAGCCCTATATCACGATTGCCGGGCAAACCGCGCCGGGACCGGGTATCACCATCATCAAAAGCGGCATCGACGTCAGAACCCATGACGTGATCATCCGCCACCTGCGGGTCTATACCGGCGTCGACGGACAACCCAAACGCAGCGGGTGGGAAGCGGATGCATTTTCGACCGTGCGGGCCCATAATGTCATCGTAGACCATTGCACCTTCCTCTGGGCGATTGATGAAAACATGTCCGCATCCGGCCCGCGATTCACCGGTGATAGCATCGAGGAATGGCGGCAGGGAACCAGCCGAAATATCACATTCTCGAACAATCTTGCAGCCGAAGGCCTGGCCGACGCCAGCCATCCCAAGGGCGAACATAGCAAAGGCTCGCTGATTCACGACAATGCCACCGGCATCGTCTTCTACCGCAATCTCTGGGCGCATAATGTCGAACGCAATCCGCTTTTGAAAGGTGGCGCGCAGGGTCTGATGGTCAACAACGTCATTTACAATCCCGGCCATCGCGCGGTGCACTATAATCTGATGAACCTCGAATGGGCGGGACAAGAATATGTCACCGGAGAAATAACCGCGATCGGCAATGTCATGCGGGGCGGCAATGATACCAACGATGAGCTTCCTTTCCTGATGCTGGGCGGTGACGGCGACCTGAAATATTATGGCCGAGACAATCTGGCCGTTGACCGGCATGGCAAGGCGCTGCCGATGTTCGGTCGTTATGGTGAAACCCAAGCCAGGCTGGTCACCGTGAAACAGCCGATGGCGTCGACTGACGATATGCGCATCCTCTCCTCCCGCGACGTGGAAACATCGGTGCTGGCAAGCGTGGGCGCCAGGCCGTGGGCACGGGACAAGGAAGAGATCCGCATATTATATTTTGTAGCGGAAGCCGCGGCGAGATTATCGATGATGAAAACGAGGTCAGCGCCTATCCGGCGGTGACGGAGCCTGTGCGCGCGGCCTTCGA
Source organism: Sphingopyxis sp. BSNA05 (assembly GCF_013265645.1). Lineage (NCBI taxonomy): Bacteria > Pseudomonadati > Pseudomonadota > Alphaproteobacteria > Sphingomonadales > Sphingopyxidaceae > Sphingopyxis > Sphingopyxis sp. BSNA05. The sequence goes on from NZ_PYIA01000059.1 coordinate 27,306, forward strand.
CGAAAGCCAGTGGGATCTGGAGACGATGGAACCTTGTCCGGACTATATCCCGGCCAGACGGGACCCGCCCCGGCAGAAAATTTGAGCGAACGGGACGCGGCGATGCGCGGGACAGGAAAATGATCGCGCCGGAAGCCCGGTGAGGACGTGACGCTTCGTCGGCGAACATTGTTGGCCGGGTCGGTGGCTGGCCTTGTCTTGCCCGCAGCCACCTGCAGGTCCCAGTCGCAATCACCTTCGGCCAGCAGATATTCTGACGGCGGCTCCGGATGGAACCGGCCGGCCCACATCCGTCCGGACGATAGCCTCTTCCTCTGGCCAGACGATATACTGGATATCCCTGACGGTCTTGCCGAAGAGGTCCTTCAGCGCAGTGATGATCCCTTGGCCAGCGACCGCATCGCACAGAATATCGTCAAGCCGCGTCTCGATATTTTCCGGCCAGCAGAACCCGACGGCACGGCGGTCATCATCGCCCCCGGCGGCGGATATCGATATTGCGTGGTCGACAAGGAAGGCTATGAACTGGCGCGGTTTCTGCGGGACCGAGGAACCACCGTCTATGTTTTATTCTATCGGTTGCCGGCCGACGGCTGGGCGAACGGAAATGACGTTCCGCTGGCCGACGCCCAGCGGGCGGTTCGGCTGGTCAGAAGCCGCGCGAAACTGGAGCGGATCGATCCGGCGCGCATTGCCGTCGCAGGATTTTCCGCAGGCGGCCATGTTGCCACCAGCCTGATGACGCGCTTTGATGCCGGCGTCTATGATCCGGTAGATATTGCGGACGCGGCCCCCGCCCGCCCTGATGCGCTGGTTGCCATTTATCCGGTCGTGTCGATGGATTCGGCGATCGCCCATATCGGCAGCCGGGACCGGCTGATCGGTACTAAGCCGGATGCTGCCCTAACCGCACTTCATTCACCCGAGCAAAATGTCCGGGCGGACATGCCACCCCTGTTCCTGCTCCATGCCGAGGATGACGATGTCGTTCCCGTCGCTAACAGCATGCGTTTGCACCAAGCCGCCAGCGAGACCGGAACGCCCGTCGAGGCCCATTATTTCGCGAAGGGCGGACATGGCTTCGGCCTGATGAAGACCGCGGGACTACCGGTTGCTATCTGGCCGGAGCTGCTATGGAACTGGATGAACGCACAGCAGTTGCTCTGAAGGTCGGGCCTTTGCCGTCAATATTTCCAGCGTTCGGTCAGCATTTTCGCCTTGCCGTCTTTGACTGCAATCTCTGCGGATGGTTCTTTCGGATTGCCGTCCTGAAACAGCTCGTAAATGACGGTTCCGTCCTGCTGCAGGCTCTCGATCACCCGCACCGGCGTAAACAGACCTGAAGGCGTTGCGGCACGCGCGTTTTCAGGGACATCGGCCCAGGCCAGATCGCGCTGCACTTCGACCACCACATAGGCGCCGTTTTCCTCCAGCATGTCCAGCTCGACCTCGCTGCCATCGGGCCGCGTTCCTTCCACGTCGTAGAAGACCATGCCGTCGCGTTCCTTGCGTTCGGCCTCGCTGATCACCATGCCCGGAATTTCTGCCAGGGCAGCAGAGCGCACCCCATCGGGAATATCATCCACCTTCGTGATCGTGGCTTCCGGGCCGGCGTCCAGTATCGCCGGCTGCTCGGCTTCATTGTCCTGCTTCGAACAAGCGGCCAGCATCGCGCAGCCCATTGCAATCGGAATCATATATTTCATCGTCTCTCTCCTGTGTATTCAGCTTCCCGGCTGGATATAGGGCACGGTCGCAAACAGCTCCCGTTCCCATTTTCGCGGATCGCGCTCGACGCGGCTATCCTCATCGAAAATCATCGTCTTGCGCATCGTCATGTCATAGGGTGCCCAACCGGGATTGCCGGTACGGGCGAAGGTGACAAAGGCCTCCATCAAACGTTCGCTCATCGCCCGTTGCGCAGCCGAGGAGTCGGCGACCGTCCCGAAAGACAGGGCGATATCGTCTGTATGTTTGGCCTGCTCGAAATCAAGCTGGTAGACGAACGTCCTGTCCGCGGCTGGCGGCCCTGCCCTTGCCCGCGCTTCGGCTTCCTCCACCTGCCCGCGCCAGCTGCGCGCGGCGGTGACGATGCGGTGAAACAGTTCGAGAGGTCTGGCTTCGGGATAGCGGGCACGAAACTGCGTCACCACCCAGTCGGGCCGGATATCGACCCGCATTTGCGGCGCAATCCGCTCGGCCAGATTTTCCATGGTCAGGCCTGCGATCGGTGGCTTGTCCGGATGGTAGAAAGCGCGCGTCTCCATAATCGTATTGCCGAGCATCATCGGGATATGATTGGATTGCGGCGCGGCATCCGGCCAAAAGGGGTGCCGCATCAAATGCTGCATATCCAGCACTGGCCCCATGTAGACATTGCCGCCGAGCACGGGATCGATGGCGGACAGCGCTTCTGTCAATTGCCCGATCGGGGCGATTGTCGGATCGACATTTTCGCCAAGTGCTGCGAGGAAGGCCTGCATACGTTTTGTCGCGTTGAGCGGACCCGATGCGGTCACCTGCTGGCCCGACATTGTGATCGCTTTGTGGAACAACCCCTTGGCCGCCGGCATAGCCATTAGCGTCGCAATCTTCGCACCGCCGCCCGACTGGCCAAACAGGGTGACATTAGCAGGATCACCCCCGAATGCTCCGATGTTGCGCTGAACCCATTGCAAGGCCGCGATCAGGTCCAGCTGCCCGTTGTTGCCACTGTCCGGGAAACGCTCGGGCATATAGAGATAGCCCAGCGCATTAAGCCGGTGGTTGACGGTGACGACAACCACATCGCCGCTCGCCGCCAGATTGGTGCCATCGTTGACCGGATCAGTCACGCTACCGGTCGAATAAGCGCCGCCGTGGAAGTAGACCATCACGGGTCGCGCTTCTTTGGCGTCGCCGGCCGGCGTCCAGACATTGAGGAAAAGGCAGTCCTCCGATTGCGGCTCATATTTCCCGCCCCGCTGCGGACAGGCCGGACCAAATCCGCCGCCCGCCGCCTGTTCCGCGCCGGCGACCGGCTGCGGTGCCCGAAAACGCATCGCACGCGCATAGCGGATACCGGCAAAACGCCTTGCCTTGATTGTTAGCTTGTCGGCAGAATTATATTGAAAACTCCCCAGATAGCGTCCGGCCGGCGCATCGATCGTGGGAGAGGATATTGTTGCAGCATGGGCGGCACCAGCACTCAGCGCAAAGGCCCCGATCCCGCCTAGCACGGCCCGGCGGGTCGGGCAAAATCTATCGTGCGAGCCAGCCACCGTCGACCGCCAATATATGCCCCTGCACATAGTCGGACGCACTAGAAGCCAAAAAGACAGCCGCTCCGCCGAGATCGGAAGGATCTCCCCAGCGGCCAGCGGGAATCCGCTCCATGATCTGCCGGTTGCGATTTTCGTCGGATTGCAGGGCAGCGGTATTGTTGGTCGCGATATAGCCCGGCGCGATTGCGTTGACGCAGACCCCTTTGGAGGCCCATTCATTGGCCAGCAGCTTGGTCACCCCGCCCACGCCCGATTTGGACGCGGTGTAGCTGGGCACGCGTATGCCGCCCTGAAAGGTCAGCATCGAGGCGATATTGATGATCTTGCCGATCCGGCCGTCGGCCTCGTGCGCTGCAATCATCTCGCGCCCGGCGGCCTGGCACAGGAAAACAGGCTTTTGAGATTGGTGTCGATCACCGCATCCCAGTCTTCCTCGGTAAAATCGACCGCGTCGTTGCGACGGATGATGCCGGCATTGTTGACGAGAATATCGACGCTTCCGAGCTTTTCCTTGGTTTCGTCAATGATCCGGTCGACCGGCTCGATGGTCGAAAGATCGGCAGAAATAATCTCCGCCTGACGGCCAAACGCCCGTGCTTTCTCGACCGTCTCGGTCGCCGGCGAGCGGCCAACCGCGGCGATATTGGCACCGGCTTCCGCCAGCGCCAGAGCGATGCCCTGACCGATGCCGGTATTGGCACCGGTCACGATGGCGGTCTTTCCACTGAGATCAAACATAGCGGTCATTTCAACTGGCAGATATCCAGAACGTTCATGTCGGTATAGTCCAGATTTTCGCCGCCCATCGCCCAGATGAAGGCATATTTCTTGGTCCCCGACCCCATATGGATCGACCAGGGCGGCTGATCACAGCCTCTTCGTTGGCAATAACGATATGCCGCATGCTCTCTGGCTCACCCATATAATGGAACACGCGGTCGCTTTCTTCCGGCATATCGAAATAGAGATAAATCTCGCTGCGCCGGTCGTGCAGATGCGGCGGCATGGTGTTCCATACGCTGCCTTCTTCCAGCACGGTCAGACCGAGCAGCAGTTGGGCGCTATCGCACACACCCGGAATGACAAGTTGGTAAATCGTGCGCTGGTTGGAATTGGCGAGATCGCCTCGCTCGAGAGGGTTGGCTTGATCCAGCGTGATATGCTTGATCGGGCACGTTTTGTGGGCAGGCAGCGAAGCCAGATAGAAACGCGCACCATCGCCTTCAAAAATGACTTCTTTGGAACCCATCGGAATATACAGACATTCCTTCGTGCCCATCTCGAAACTCTGACCGTCAACCGTCACCTTGCCGCCAGTCCCGATATTGACAGCGGCCATTTCCCGGCGCTCCAGAAACGGGTGACCAGCAGCGGATGCCGGTTCGGTTTGATCCGGCAGCTTCAACGCGCTGCCACGGGGCACTGCTCCGCCGATAACAAAGCGCTCGTTGTGCGAATAGTTCAGATGAATTTTGCCATCCTCGAACATACCCTGAACCAGGTGACGATCAACGAGCGCATCATTGTCGACATTCTCCATCATGTCGGGATGAGTCGCGTGGTAGGTTTTCTGGAACATATCTGGCCTCGTAATTGCGTGTTTCATGGAGCGAATATGACGAGAGTTAGGCATTTAGGAAACCGGTGTCAAACGATATTTACCGTCATTATCCGATGTGCATGACTGTCGAACCGGGTTACAGAAAGGCGAAGTTCACAGCATCGCTCTCGACGCGTCCGCAGGCTCAGGCGGCGATCAAAGCACCACCCACGCCATACCCAAGCGCGTACGCACTTTAGGGCATTACCGCAGGAAACTGATTTTCACTAAGCTGGAAAAATGGTGCTGCTAGAGAGAATTGAACTCTCGACCTCGTCATTACCAATGACGCGCTCTACCACTGAGCTACAGCAGCCGGACCATTTTGATGCGTTGGCGATAGCCGTCCTGACGGGCGGTTTCGACCGAACCGAGGCGCTAAGACCAAATGCGTGCGATCTTGTCAAGCGGAGTTGCGTTTTTCACCGGATAATGCAATCAGACGCCATGCCAAACCCCAACCCAAATCGGAAAAAATGCGCAAGGAAGCGGAGAAAGTCGAGCGATTGGCGGCCCAGTTGCGCGCCAATCTGCGTCTTCGCAAGGCCCAGGCAAAACAGATGGTACCCGGCGACACCGATGCCGAAGCGCAGTCCTAGAATCGCACCCTAGGCGTTTACCACCGCCCGCTCCGGTTTGATGATCTCGAAATCATTGACCGCCTCGATAAATTTCGCGGCCACTGGCGCCACCTGGTCCGTTTCGGGATCAAACCAGACATAGGTCAGCTTGACCACATTGAGCAGCTCGTCTCCGCGCAGCAGATGGACGAGTAGCGAATAGCTGGTGCGGCCGAAACGGGTGATCCGCACCGCTATGTCGAGCAGGTCGTCGGCGCGCGCCGGTGCGCGATAATCGACATCGGCGTGGCGGACCCAGTTGTCGCCGCCGAAATGCTGCATGAAGCCGCCGAGCATTTCGCCGCTAGGCTGCGTGCCGCTTTCCGCCATAAGCGCGCGCATATATTCGGTCAGGCCGATATCGGCAAAGCGAGATAATGGGCATTGAAGACAATGCCCTGCAAATCGCATTCGGCATAGCGCACGCGAATCGGGGTGATCAGGCGAAAGCCGTCGCGGGGGTTTTTCTGTTCGGTCATGGCGCCGGCTCTTTCCCCAGCGCCGCCTGACTGTCAACCGGCTTTGGCAGCGGTCATGCAAAAGGCATTGAGCTTGTTGCCGTCGGGATCGCGAAAATAGCCCGCGTAGAAACCCTCGTCGCCGCGCGGTCCCGGCGCGCCCTCGTCGCTGCCGCCATTGGCGAGCGCAATATCGTACAGCCGCTGTACCTGCTCCGTGTCCTTCGCTTCCAGGGCAACCATCACGCCGTTGCCGACGCTAGCGGCGTTTCCGTCGAACGGTTTGGTCGCGGCGATACCCGGCGCGCCGCCCATCGTGCCCCAGGCAATGAACTGGTCAAAATCCATCATGCGTCCGACACCCATTTCACCGGCGAGCGCATCATAGAATTTCGCCGCTTTCTCCAAATCATTGGTGCCCAATGTTACATAGCCGATCATGTTCTTCCCTCCTTTTTATGAGAGAGAACATTACAGGAACAAATGAGTCGCGTCAACGGACTCAGAGGGGGGCGGTCTGTGCCTCCAGCCATTCCAATGCCTCGCCCTCCAGCTGCGGTGCAATCATCGCGCGCACCTTGGCGTGATAATCGTCAACCCACTGGCGCTGGCTTTGCGAGAGCATGTCGACGTCAATCAGCTTTCGCTCCAGCGGTGCAAAGGTCAGCGTCTCGAAGCCCAACATGGTCTGTTCGCCGCCTTCAATCTCCCGTTCCTCGACAAGAAAGAGATTCTCGATGCGGATGCCGAATTCGCCCGCCTTGTAATAGCCCGGTTCGTTGGACAGGATCATGCCCGGCTGCAGCGCTTCGCTCAGACCGCCGGCGCCGGATATCCGCTGCGGGCCTTCGTGCACCGATAGATAGCTGCCGACGCCATGACCGGTGCCGTGACCATAGTCGACGCCATCGGCCCAGAGATATTGCCGCGCCAATATGTCGAGCTGGCCGCCGGTCGTGCCCTTGGTAAACACCGCCTGGTCGAGCGCAATATGGCCCTGCAGGACCTGGGTGTAACGCTTGCGCATTTCCGCGGTCGGCTCGCCGACAGCAACCACGCGGGTGACATCGGTGGTGCCGTCAAGATATTGGCCGCCGCTGTCGACCAGATAGAGCGAATTCAACTCAATCGGCTGATTGGTCTCCTCGTTCACACTATAATGCGGCAGCGCACCATGATCGCCGGCGGCAGAAATCGTGTTGAAGGAAAGATCCTTGAGTTCCGGATTCTCCTCCCGAAACTTGCGCAGCCGGGCGGCCGCCGACAATTCGTCCAGTCCGCCCTTGGGAGCCTCGTTCGCCATCCAGTGCAGGAACTTGGTCAGCGCCGCGCCATCGCGCTTCTGCGCGGCCTTGTGGCCGGCGATCTCGGTTTCATTCTTGATCGCCTTGGCGAGAATGGTCGGATCGCGGTCCTTGACGATAGTGGCACCCGCATCGTCGAGCGCTTCGAAAATGGCGGCAACCGAACGTTCCGGATCAACCGCAACGGTTTTGCCGGTCATGTCCGACAGGGCGTCGGCCAGCTCGTCATAGTCGCGGATCTCGACATGATTGCCGAGATGTTCACGCACCACGTCGGTCAGCTTCTCCGGCGCAACAAACAGGGTCGCCGTCTCGTCCGCGCGCACGATCGCGTAAGCCAGCGGTACCGGCGTGTTCGCAATATCCTTGCCGCGGACATTGAAGAACCAGGCAACCGAATCCAGTGCGGCGATGACGGTGGCGTCATAGCCCTTGTCCTTGAGCCATGTCGCGACATCTGCCCGCTTGTCGCGCGCCGATTTTCCGGCATATTGATCGCTATGGACCGCGAGCTTCTCCGGCGAACGCTGCGGCTGGTCTCCCCAGACCGCGTCGACGGGGTTGTGCTGCACCGCGACCAGTTCAGCGCCCGACTTGGTCACTGCCTTGCTGGCCGTTTCCGCCCATTCGCGAGTGTGCAGCCAGCTGTCATAACCGATTTTCGAGCCATTCTGTGCATTGGCAGCCAGCCATTCATGCGGCTTCTGATCCGCTACATTGACATATTCATAGAGATTGCCGTCGACCTGGTCACGGACCTGCACAACATAGCGCCCGTCGATAAACATCGCCGCCTTGTCCTTCAGCACGACAGCCGAGCCGGCCGAGCCGCCAAAACCGGTCAGCCAGGCCAGGCGCTGCGCATATTCGCCGACATATTCGCTCATATGCTCGTCACAGATCGGCACGACAAAGCCATCGAGACCGTCTTTCTGCATTTGTTCCCGCAACGCCTTGAGGCGCGCTTCGTAGGTAGACATCAACATCGCCGAGCAAACTCCTTGAATTAGCTTATAGTGGAACACATAGGAGTTCCGAGCCCCATTCGCCACCTAAATCCGGCTGGAGATATAGAGAGAATATGACCAAAAGCTGACTCGTCCGCCATTTGCAGAACAGCGCGCCCATAGCTACGAACGGCACGGATATGTCGTCGATGACCCGTGGCACTGGCTGAAAGATGCGCGATATCCGGTTGTCGAGGACGAGGATGTGCTCGCCTATCTTAAGGCGGAGAATCAGTGGTTTGAGCAGAATATGGAAGGGCGGAAAGAGCTGACCAAATCCCTGTTCGCCGAGATGAAGGCGCGGATCAAGGAAGACGATAGCTCGGTGCCGCAAAAGGATGGCGACTGGCTCTATTGGGCCAAGTTCGAGGAGGGCATGCAATATCGCCAGCATTGGCGCAAAGCGGTTTCGGGCGGCGAAGACCAGCTGATGCTGGACGAGAATTTACTGGCCGAAGGCAAGGAATATTTCCGTCTGGGCGCGGCATCGGTGTCTCCGGATGGCCGCCTGCTGGCCTATTCCTTTGACGACAATGGCTCGGAACGGTTCGAAGCGCGGATCAAGGACCTGGCGAGCGGCGAATTACTGCCCGACATCATACCCGGCACCCTGTCGAGTCTGGTCTGGTCTGCCGATTCAAAGAAGCTGCTCTACGGCCTCGCCAATGAACAATGGCGCACCGACAATGCCCGCCTGCATGTACTGGGCAGCGATATTGCCGAGGATGTCGAGCTATATCACGAAGATGACGAGGGCTTCCGCGTTGGCATTGGCCTGACCCATTCGGAAAAATATATCGCCATATCGACCGGCGATCACGAAACCAGCGAAATACGGCTGGTGCCGACCGACAATCCGCTCGCCGAACCGATCTTGGTATCAGCACGCAAGACCGGCCGCGAATATGACGTCGAGGAGCATGACGGCACGCTTTATATCCTGACCAACGATGATCATGTGAATTTCCGGCTGGCGACGGCACCGGTCGCCGATCCCGACAATTGGACGACCCTGATCGCCGGTTCGGATGAATTTTACCTGACCGACGTCTCTACCTTCAAGGACTTCTACGTCACCGAGGGCCGCGAAAACGGTCTCGATCAGGTTGAAATCCGTTCCTATGACGATCCCGCCAAGGTCGAGCGCATCGCCTTTCCCGAGGCCAGCTATAGCGCCGGGCTGGACGACAATCCGGAATATGATGTCGACAAGCTGCGCCTCAGCTATGACTCGATGGTGACCCCGGGCACGGTCTTCGACTATCATCTGTCCGACCAATCCCTCGAAACACTCAAGGTGCAGGAAATCCCGTCTGGCTATGACGCCAGCCAATATGTCACCGAGCGGCTGATGATTGAGGTGCGCGACG
>NZ_PYIA01000060.1:0-3954 GCF_013265645.1 Sphingopyxis sp. BSNA05
GGGCGGTTCAGCGGCAACCACCCCATCTCGTGAGACATCTTCTGCAGATTCCTGAAGCAGGAAGGAGATGTATCGATGACCAAGAAGGAAGAGCGCGACGTACAGCGCAAAGTGCATTATTCCCAGTGGTGATATTCAATATTTAGTTTGGCGTATTGTAAATAGTCATCTGTAGGGCACTATCTGCTTTATAGTATGCGGGGCCGAAGGTGCCGATTCGACCTCTGACGAAGCGCGTACGATATGGTTCAAACGTGATCTTTAGTATCGCGATTATAATGAAGTGGGAGGAAGTTTTATGTCGAATAATTTAAAGGCCTGTCGATCTTATTCCAAAATGTCGGCCGCCGGTGTCCGCTGGACACTGACGTCTGTTCTGGCGCTTTCAGTTGCAACCAATGCTTACGCACAGGACACTGCTATCAATGATGCTCAGGATTCCGAGGAAGTTTCTACGATCGAGCAATCCGATGGTCTTGGTGTAATTATCGTCACCGCGCGTAAGCGCAATGAGAATCTTCAGGATACACCGATTTCCATCACCGCATTCAGCGGCAAAGATCTTGCTGATCGACAAGTTAATAATGTGGGTGATCTTGGCCGATTTGCACCCAATGTGAGCTTGGAGCCGGTCGCTAATATATCCGGGAGCAGTGCCTCAATCACCACGTTTATTCGCGGTGTTGGGCAAACGGACTTCAATATCACGGTCGATCCGGGTGTTGGTTTATACTATGATGGGGTGTATATTGCTCGGACGGCTGGCGCGCTGCTCGATTTGGGTGATGTTCAGAGCGTACAGATTTTGCGTGGACCTCAAGGTACGCTTTTCGGCAAAAATACGATTGGCGGAGCGGTCATCGTAAATTCCAACCCTCCGTCTGATATTTTTGAACTTGAAGGCGAACTGGCTACGGGGCGCTTTAACCGATTTGACGCTCGTGGAATGATTAACGTTCCGCTCTCCGATAGGGTAGCTGTGCGAGCAACGATCGGACTTAATACGCGCGATGGGTATCAGCGCAGACTTTCTGATGGCGGACGTCACGGGAATTCTGACTCACTCGGTGGCCGTATTGCGATAAAAGCAGAATTGACAGACACGCTTACGGCTCAGCTGTCGTTTGATGCTAATCGGCGGCGCGAGCAATCTTCGGCTAATACCTTGCTTGAAGTGAATGAAGGTATAGCGCCAGGGGTTGGCGGCTTTCAGAGCTTCTTCTGGAACAAGGTTCTTCAGGGCGGGCAGTGCGGCGCGGTGGGCGCACCGGCACCCGATCTGCCAAATTGCTACACCGACCAGTGGCTTACGAACGATATTGACGAAACATGGGCATCCAATCGCAACGTTTCCGACTTTGATCTCTGGGGCACAAATTTGACGGTTGATTGGGAGTTGGGGCCAGTCACAGTTAAATCTATTACGGCCTACCGCGAAATGGAATCTAGTTTTTCTTTCGATTTCGACGGCTCGCCAATTCCACTCGGAGAAAGCTTCAACAATATCAGCCAGGAGCAGTTCTCGCAGGAGTTCCAGTTTACCGGTTCATTGTTTGATGATGTAGTAAAGTATACAGCGGGTCTCTATTATCTGAAGGAAACAGGATTTGACGATAACATCCTGACCTTTGCCTTTGCCGATTTCGTCAGTGGCGGCGACATCGACAACGACAGTTATGCGGCCTATCTGCAATTCACCGTCGATGTCACCGATCGCCTCTCGATCACTCCCGGCCTGCGCTACACCAACGAAACAAAGCGTTTTGATCCGAGTCGCCAGATCATTTCTGATGATCGAACAGGAGGTGATTTGTTGTTGCTTAGCCAATGCTTCGTATCGAGCACACCAACCATTCCTCCACAGCCCGGGTGTGTGGTTGATCCAACATTTAATCCTGGAGGAAATCATATCCTGCCAGCGTTTGAGGTATCGACCACGGCGAAGGAATGGACGCCTGCTGTAACGATTGACTACCAGATAACCGACGAGATAATGGGTTACGCTTCCTACTCAAAGGGGTTCAAGAGCGGCGGCTTCACCCAGCGAATTTTCCCTCCGGAACCAGCCGCCAGTGCATTTGCACCCGAATTTGTTGAAAGTTATGAGCTAGGCCTCAAGGCGGAGTTACTGGATCGCCGGCTGCGCTTGAATGGAGCAGTGTTTCAGTCTGATTATACTGACATTCAGATTGTCGTGAATGAAGGGATCGCACCTAAAGTCCGCAATGCTGGTGTAGCCAGAATTCGTGGGTTTGAGCTTGAGGCGCAGGCGTCGCTCGCAGATGGTATTCGTTTCGAAGGCGGTGTCGGATATCTTGATGCCTATTATCGTACTGTTTCGCCTACAGCAGCTCCGGTTACGATCAATAGCCGTTTTCCTCACGTTCCTAAATGGACGGCCTCGGCTGCTCTCAATGCCGATGTTATTGAAACAGATTTAGGCAAGCTTACTCTGCGCGGGGACTGGACCTACAAGGGTTCCCATTTCAAAGATGCGATCAACTCGCCATTGTTGTTTCAAAAAGGATATAGCGTCTTCGGGGCCAGTGCCACGTTTGAAGGTATTGACGAGCATTGGCGGTTGACGGCAGGTGTTACTAATCTGGGCGATCAGCGCTATTTGCTTGGTGGTTATTCTGATTTAACTCAATCCTCAGCAACTACCGGAACATTCTCTCGGCCTCGCGAATGGTTCTTGCGAGTTGGTTTCCGCTACTGATCTCAAGGAAGAAACTTGTCGTTAGCGGCAAATCTAGACGCCGAAGGTATATCTAACTGTCACATCTTTCATAGAAAGCCCCAAACAAATGACCCGCCCCAAACTAACAGTCGATGATATCCATGGTGCATGGGCGATCGTGCCTACGCCCTCAAAACCTAACGCAAGCGATTGGAAGGCTTCAGATACGGTTGATCTCGACGAGACAAAGCGGGTTGTCGAACAATTGATTGAGGCTGGCGTCAATGGAATTTTGTCACTCGGTTCGCTTGGGGAAGCGGCAACGCTGACCTGGGATGAAAAGCGGGATTTCATGGAGGCTCTGGTGAAAGCTGCTCGTGGCCGCGTTCCCGTGTTCGGAGGGACTAGTTCGCTTTCGACACGGGAAACGATATGGCAAACACGTGAAGCGGAAAAATCGGTGTGGATGGCGTTATGATCGGTCCCCCAATGTGGTGTGCTCCCGATGTTCCAACCGCAGTCCAGTTTTACCGTGACGTCGCTGAGGCATGCCCTGCGATGGCCATCTGTGTGTACGCCAATCCCGAAGCCTTCAAATTCGATTTCCCGCGGCCGTTCTGGGCTCAGGTTTCTGACATTCCTCAGGTTGTTACCGCGAAATATCTCGGAATTGGCGCACTGGTGCCTGATCTGAAGCTATCACAGAAGAAAATCCGTTTTTGCCTATCGATATTGATTATTATGCTGCTGCTCGCATTGATCCGGAGTTTTGCACCGCATTCTGGACTAGTGGTGCAGTTTGCGGACCGGCGCCTGTCATCAAATTACGTGATGAGGTTGCTAAGGCTAAAGAAACCGGTGCTTGGGGCGAAGCGCAAAAGATCACTGGTGACATTGGCTATACCTACCAGACCCTTTTTCCCAACGGTTCGTTCAAGGATTTTTCTTCTTATAATATAGGACTCGAAAAGGCGCGTATGGATACTGCTGGCTGGATGAAGGCCGGTCCTTGTCGTCCTCCATACACGATCATCCCCGAGGCATATCTCGAAGGGGGGCGAGAGTCAGGCAGACGCTGGGGTGAACTACACCGGCGTCTTGAGGATGAATGACTATGTCGAACAACCATATCATTGACTTCTATTTTGATTTCATGAGTCCATTTTCCTACTTGGCGCATCTACGACTTCCCAATTTGGCTCGTCAGTTTGAATGCAAGCTCGATTACCACCCTATAGATCTTCCCGCTGCAAAGCTGGCGGCTGGCAACACTG
>NZ_PYIA01000061.1:0-41554 GCF_013265645.1 Sphingopyxis sp. BSNA05
AAAATAACGACAAATACCGGGCCGAACGCTCGCTTCCGGAAAATGCCAATCTGGTCACGGAAGATATTCCGAGATTCTGGGCCGCCTATGATCTCATGGCAAAACCAACCAAAATTCGGAAAAAGCAGCGCTTTTGCGAAAATATTATCTGGCACCGGGAAGTCCGGGGCTGATCGACTATCACTGGATCAAGACGCGGTCGATGGAGCTGCTGGTCGACCGGATCAGCAAGAGCGCGGAATATTATGACAGTATCCGTAGCGCGACCCTGACGGTGGCATCTTACGAACCGCAAATTCGAAACGCGTTTGCTAAAGTGAAAGCACTTTATCCGGACGCCTATTTTCCAGACGTCACCTTTGTCATTGGCCGATTGAACTCGGGCGGAACCGCCGGAGCAAGCGGCATGTTGATCGGTGTCGACGTCTGGTCATGGTCGGAGGGCATTTCGCTGAACGGAATTTCACCGGGCTTCCGGAAAATCGTCACCAACTATTCGCTGGCAACCCTGCCCTATGTGGTTGTCCATGAACAGATGCACGCAATGCAAAACTATACGGGCGAAGACTCGCTGCTCAAGGCTGCACTGCAGGAGGGGTCGGCGGATTTCATCGCCATGCTGGCGCTGCCCGAAAGCGCCCCGCCCGCGCATTATCGCTGGGGGCTGGAGCATGAAGCCGCAATATGGAACCGGTTCAAGGGCCAGATGGCCGGCAAAGATCTTGGCGAATGGATCGGCAATAATGGAAGTGCCACCGAGCAATGGCCCGCAGACCTCGGCTATTTCGTCGGCGCGAGAATCAGCCAGGCTTATTATGACCAGGCCGAAGACAAACCCCGGGCGATCCAGGATTTGCTGAACGTGAGCGATCCGCAGAAAATTCTAGAGGCAAGTGGTTATGCCGCAAGTTTTCCGGACTAGCTATTCAGGCTTCAATTCGTTCTCGTCTCTGTCTTGCGGCCAAAAAGACACAGATAGCCGTGGCAACGGCCGGATCAGCTTGGCGTCCACGCTCTTCTTGATCAGCAGCCCGACTATCACAGCCACGACGAGCAGGACAATCATCGACTCTTCCGGTCCGGCGGCCCCGCCGGTCATCAACCGCGACCCGACAAAGTCGCTCTGCACCGGCGCCGCAGCCCGCCAGTCTTCCTGACCGGTCAATGGCAAGCCGGTCATGAATATCGTGAAATTCCAGGCGGCATGGTGCAGGCCGATCATCCAGATATTGCGGCGAACCATATACATCAGCGTCCACATCCCGCCGATCAGCGCGGTCGACAATATGCTGGGCCAGCCCCCCAGATTATCGTTGAACATATGCAGGCCGGCAAACAGCAGGGTCTGCGAGACAAGCGCGACAATGGTGCCGAAATAGCGTTCGGAAATAGCGAACAGGGCCCCGCGAAACAGCAGCTCTTCCAATATGGCCGCGGCAAGAATGACCAGGCCGACACCCAGCACCGCGTGGAAGCCGGAATAGGAAATATACTGATAATAGCCCATGAGATAGAGCAGGATCATCGGTATGCCGATGATCGCAACGCCCGACAGGACGCCCAGTCCGATCAGCGGGATATCGACGGCGAGATCGCTTTTGCCGGCCCGCCGCTCGATATATTTCGTGTAGATCCAGTAGCCCAGCACAAAGGCGCAGAGCATGCCGATCCGCCTGACATATCTGCGCGACTGTTCGTCAAGATCGAATAGCCCGGCAATTACCGGCTCCACCCCGAACCGAAACGCACCGGCAATGGCGGCGATAACTGCAAGCGACAGGAGAAAGCTGCCCAAAGCGCGGAGAAGATTGTGGATCATCGGCATAAACGGGACTTTCAAATTTTTCAGAGCGATCGCTCCTTCGTCATCCTGAACTCGTTTCAGGACCCCGGTCGGTAAAGCGCGAACTTGAGCCGATATCCTGAAACGAGTTCAGGATGACGAGATCACTCCTCAACCACCAAATCCCCCGGCAACACCGGCTCGCTCAGCAACCGCTCCATCGCTTTCCAGCGCCACAGCGGCGCGTCGCCCTGGGCTTCGATCCAGTCGCGGACCATTTCCATGCCGAGACCGTAGTTGATCACATAGCTGCGATATTGTTCGTTGAAATCGGTCATCTGCGCCGCGCGCTCGGCTGAGACCAGTTGATATTTCTGGTTGAGCGCGACCGCTTGGTCGCGGGTGATTTCGCCATCGAGATAGTGCTGCGCAATCGTCATCCGCGCGCCGCTCAGCGCCTGTTTGGCGATTTGCACGGCCCAGTAAGCCGCCGCCGTGTCGGGATCGAGGCCGGCGAGCGGGTAAAGCACGTCGCGCTCGTAATCCAGCCGTTCCTGGCCACTGAACGCGAGCTCGATGCCATAATTGGCAGAGCCCTCGGCGATCAGGCTCTGCGGGCTGTAAAGCGGATAGACAGAAAATTCCGCCCAGCCGCGGCCATTGGTCAGATTCTGCTCGAGCAGCATATTATAGACATGATGGCCTGGATAGCCTTCGTGGCAGCCGAGATCGACGGCGCGGCCGATAAAGATCGGCAGGTCGGTATTGACCTGGATCAGGCTCTGGTATCCGCCCTGATAATAATTATAGCCGCTCCAGCTCTTGCCGGTGACAAATTCCAGCCGGAAATTCTCGCCGGCAGGCAGGTCGAAATACCGGGCCGTCCGTGCCTTGCACTCGGCAATCGCCGTGTCGAACACGGTCTGCAACCGGTCCTTGGGGATGATATAGCCACTTTCGAAATCCGCCACGCGCTGGCTGAGCGGACCGTCTCCGGGAACGATATTCTCGATCTCCTCGAGCACCGGATCATATTCGGCCAGCGGCTTGAGATCCGGAACCACCCCGAACAGGCCCTTGGCTTCGTCGGCAAAGGAGAAGCTTTCGCCCAATATCATCGCATGACGAGTCAGTGCCGCTTCGAGTTGTGCCGACAAAAAGCCTTTGCGCGCTTCGGCCAGGGGAGACTCTCCCTCCGGCAACGCATCCAGCCGTTCCATCAGGACAACGATCGCGTTGCCCAGTTCGCGCATGTCGCGGGGATCGGATTTCGCTGCTTCCGCCCATTGCGGAGGACCATAATAGGCGTCGACATAGCCAGGCTCCTGCTCGCCCAGCGCCAGCGTCAGCTTGACATAATCCGTCGCGATGGAATTGAGCGCATTCGCTGCTTTCAGCCGCGCCGTATCGGTAATGACCGGCGGCGCTGCGGGCCCGGTTGCCGCCGCCGGGCCGGCAATCGCCAGGCTGGCAGCGGCAGCGAGCCCGAACACCCTCACAGAGTGTCTTTCAGCTTCTTCACCGCTGCATCAGGAAGGACGTCCAGCAATTCCTCGGCCTCGCCCTCGTCCAACGATTTCAAATGCCGGTCCTGCGGTGCAAAGCGAAGGACGCAGTAGCCGACAACGGCTGACAGAAGGGAGCCGCCGAGCACACCGATCTTGGCTTCCTCGATCAGCAGTTCGTTTCCGGGGAAAGCCAGCGCTCCGATGAACAGGCTCATCGTGAAGCCGATCCCGCAGAGCATGGCAACGCCGTAAACCTGCAGCCAGCTCGCTCCACCCAGCCGGCCGGCAAAACCGGTTTTGACCGCAATCCAGACGCTGGCGAATATGGCGATCTGCTTGCCGAAGAACAGACCGGCAGCGATACCGAGCGGCAGCGGCGCAAAAATATGTTCGATACCAATACCCTGGAGCGACACGCCGGCATTGGCAAAGCCGAATATCGGTACGATCAGGAACGCACTCCACGGCGCAATCGCATGTTCCAGCCGGTGTAGCGGTGAATGTTCCGCATCCGGCGAGGTGGGTGTGACCACGATCGGAATGACCATCGCCGCCAACACGCCGGCTATGGTCGCATGGACACCGGACATCAGCACCGCATACCAGAGCAACCCGGCAAAGATCAGATAAGGCCAGAGCTTGAGCACCCCATTGCGGTTCATCGTGTACATGATCGCCAATATTGCGGCGCTGGCAAGCAGGGCTGCGCCGTTGATCTCGGCCGTGTAGACCAGAGCGATGATTGCCACCGCCCCCATGTCGTCAACGATCGCGACGGTTACCAGAAACAGTTTGAGCGAGGTGGGCGCGCGCGGTCCAAGCAAGGCCAGCACCCCGATCGCAAAGGCGATATCGGTAGCAGCCGGGATCGCCCAACCATTGTAAAGCGCGGGAATATCTTGCACAATTACAAGATAGATAAGCGCTGGAACCGCCATCCCGGCCGCAGCAGCGACGACCGGCAGACGCCGACGATCCCAGCTGTTGAGCCGGCCATCGACAAATTCGCGTTTGATTTCCAGCCCGACGAGCAGGAAGAAGATCGCCATCAGTCCGTCATTGATCCACAGATGCGGAGTCATCGGTCCCAATTTGCTCGACAGGGTCGGACCCTTAATCTCGTGCAGAAAATGGTGGTACATGTCGTACAGTGGACTGTTGGCGACGATCATCGCTAGCGCGGCAGCGGCCATCAGCAATATGCCGCCCGCCGCTTCGCTTTTCAGAAAGTCGCGAAGCGCTGAATTTCTACCTGAGCGTGGCACTATTTTTTCTCCCTTGGGGGGTCTGTCTCGGAATTACGATTTTCCGGGTCATGCGCAGGCCGGAGGGTAAAATCAAGACCTGTATGCAGCGAATTTGGCTCTAGACGGCGACCAGAGCGCGAACTTCCGCCGCAATGGTGTAGCTTTTCTCGCGCGCTGCCTGATCGAAGATCGAACCGGAGATGATCAGCTCATCGGCCCCGGTCCGTTCAACGAAGCGATCAACCCCCTGCTTTACCGTCTCCGGCGAGCCCACAGCGCTGCCCTGCATGATCTGTTCGAGCATCGATTGCGCCTGGGGCGGCAGGCTTTCGCGATAACCTTCGACCGGTGGCGGCATCTTGCCCGGATTGCCGGTGCGCAGCGCGACAAAGCTCTGCATCATCGAACTGGCAAGATATTCCGCTTCCGCGTCGCTGTCGGCGGCAAATATATTGAATCCGCACATGACATAGGGTTCGGCCAGTTGCGCGGACGGCTTGAAATCACGGCGGTAGATCCTGAGCGCCTCGTCGAGCATCTGCGGTGCGAAATGCGAGGCAAAGGCATATGGCAACCCTAGGGCTGCCGCCAGTTGCGCGCCGAACAGGCTGCTACCGAGAATATAGAGCGGGATATTGCTGCCCTGCCCCGGTGTCGCCTGGATGCCCAGCCGGTCATCCCCGGCCAGAAAGGCCTGCAGCTCCAGTACATCGCGCGGAAATTCATTCGCATCGCTGTTGAGATTGCGACGCAAGGCCTGCGCGGTGCGCTGGTCCGATCCCGGCGCGCGCCCCAGACCGAGATCCACCCGCCCCGGAAACAGGGCCTCCAGCGTGCCGAATTGTTCGGCAATCACCATAGGGGCATGATTGGGCAGCATGATGCCGCCGGCACCGATGCGGATTGTCTTGGTCCCGTGGCCGATATGGGACAGAGCGACGGCCGTGGCGGCACTGGCAATACCCTCCATCCCGTGATGTTCGGCCATCCAGAACCGCTCGTAGCCCAGCGCCTCACCATGCCGGGCAAGCGCCAGCGACCTGTCGAGCGCGCTTTTCACATCGCTGCCCTGCGGCACCGGAGAGAGGTCGAGAATAGAGAATTTCATCTTGCCTGCCATATATTCACGTTGCTCCTGAAATACCAAGTGAGGTCTATAGCGCCTTATATCAACTCCCGGGAAAATATCGGCGGGTGGGGAAAAATGGCTTTATCTTCGGATTTCATCTATGTAAATTCGTGTAAACTGCCGCATTTTCAGAACGATTCGAAACACTCTATGACCAGGAGAGCCGTGCGAACATAGTTAGAAGGGAACTATCTATGCTATCTCCGATCAGCGTTGAAACCTTGATTGGCATCTATCTGGTCCTCGCCTTTTTCTTCACGGCCCTTTTTGTACGCTTTTCCGGCCAGTCCGCCCTTGCCAAATCGGTGCGGCGCCATTTCTATGTTTTTCCTATAATCCCGCTGATAGCCATTTCTGCCCTGCTGCTAAAAATGGCCTGGTACATGTTCATATATCCGGTCCGCCTGCTGCGGTTCCTTTTTGAGAAACTGTCGGGCAAAAAGACCCTTCGCAAACGAAAATATTACGCCTTCTTTTCCGGCCGTTGAAAGCGGCAAGTCCCGCGTTTCACCGATCGAGATCAACGAGCCAGTTGCCCTGCCACTTTGATCGCATAGCCGTCCGGCACCTTGCGAAAGCCCAGCGTCGGCAACAGCAGGGTCCAGGCGCGGTCGCTTCCCGACAAGGACAGTCGCGCGGTGTAGAAGCCGTTCCCCTGGAGCTTCAGCGTCAGCTGTTCCATCCCGGACCCGCTTTGCAGCGGCAGCACCAGCCCCCCGTCCTGACATTCGGCATTGCCGAGCAACCCCTGTTTGAGATTCAGCCCCGGGATATTGGCGTCGAGCGATACCCGCACCTGACCGCTGGCCGATTGACAGCGACCGCCGGCGAAGCTGATGCTGACTGTCTGCAGTTCAATCGCCGAGGCCGGCAAGGGCGCCAGCTGGCTGCCGAGGCCCAGCACAGTCGTCAAATCCTGCACCAGCAGACGGTTTCCGGCTTTGCCGACCGTCGCAACCAATCCGGGATCGCCGGAAGCCGGCGGCCGTTCCAGATCCATCAGCACCTGGCCCGTCAGCAGTGGCAAAGGTCGCAGCCCGGCGTCGAGATCGCCGAGCGCAAACGGCCCGAGTTGCGCGCCTTCGATCCGGCCGCTCCAGACCGAGCCGCTGATCGTCTTGGCCGAGAAACCTGTTTCCTCCAGCCCCGCCCATCCGACGGCAAGCCTCAGCGGCAGAAAAATCAGCGCCACGGCGATCACCGCCAACAAGATCAGAACATAGGTCAAGACACGCGGCACCTGCTTTCCTTCGGATCAGAGTTCGGGGGAAAATTGGTCGAAATAGGCAAAAATATCCTCTTCCGTCCGGCTCGCCGCGTTGCGCCATTTGGGAGCGGACTTGCGGTTAAGCAACACACCTTGCGGAGACAGCACCAGCACCGTCGGTGTCCCCTTGATTGCCTGGATTCCGAAACGCCGGGCAATATCGATATTGCGGTCTTTGAAGCCGACATCGACATAGACAATTTCATATCGGGGCTCGAGCATCGCGGCAAAACGCGGCTGCGCAAACCAGCCCGCCAGCCCGCGACTATCGTGGCACCAGTTGGCGCCCATGACGACAATCACTCGTTTTTCGGCGAGTTGTGCCCGTGCCAGCGCTGCGTCGATGAGCGCCGATGCGTCTGCTTCCTGCTCGAAAGGCCGGGCTTCCGGATGAACACCGCTATGCGGTTCTGCCGCCACAGCGGATATCGGAACAAGGGCCAGACCGGCCAGAACAAGCAGCAAAAATCTCATCCACCGGCTATTACACTTCCAGCGGCGTGAGGGAACAGGCTTTTGTCAGACCAAGGCCACGCTTCATCGCGGGGAAGCTGCGGACCATTGCGGCGCTCATTGCCAGTTCGAAACGGACAGTGCGGCCAAATTGTGCCTCGATCCGGTCGCCCAGTTCGAAAGCATCGGGCGACTGGGAGCCAATCGCCCGACCAAATTGCAGCGCCAACGCCTCGTCTTCGGGCAGATCAGGATCGCCTCTCAACCAGCGATTGACCGTTTCCCGCGGCACATTGTCAAACAGCGCCCATTCCGCCGAAGTGAGCGCACAGGGACCGCAATCTTCGACCATATTGGCGCCCAAGCGAGCGGCGTGGCACAGATGCGCTGGCGCTGCATGGCGATGCAAAGAAGCGGGCAAGAAATGTGCAAATTTCTCGAATGCATGGCCGGGGGCCGCAGCGATTTCTGCCAGATATTGCTTTTCACTTTCCTCAACTCCCGCCGTCGCGGCCTTGAGCAGAAGCGGTTTGGGAATGCCCGCTGGCGCCACTCGTTGCCGCGCGAACAGGATAGCAAGTGCCAGGAACACCAGCAGCGGCGGCCCCAGAACGCCGGGCGCATCGGCGATAAAGGCATCGGGGGAACAGATGCCGACCAACACTTCGTAGATATGCAGGATACCGTGGAGCGACAGCCACAATGCACCCGCCAGAGCCGCCAGCCAACGCATGTGGATATTGACGCTCGCATAGAGCAGGAGCACGCCGCAGGCCCCGTAGGCAATCCCGATGTCGCGGATGAAATGCTGGTTGGGCGGGCCGGTGGTGATGACCGTCGGGATCGCGACATACCAGTCGAGCGGCGCGATGATCATGAACAGGCCGAAGAACAAGGCAAACAGGCCAACCCCCAGCACCAGCAGCTGGGCGATACGATCAAGCCAGTCCGGTTTTCCCATCAGCATGCAGTTTCTCCTTCAAAATGCCCCGAGTCCATGTTATTCGGATATTTATTGTCTGAATAACATGGAGAGTCAAGACGTGCAGATTTCCAAGGGCGTCGAATGGGCTGCCCATGCCGCGGTAATGATGATTGCGCTACCGGAGGGTCGCGGCCTGAAAGCCGAGGCGCTCGCCCGCTATCACGAGGTGCCGACCGCCTATATGGCGAAGCAACTGCAAGCGCTCAGCAAGGCGGGGATCGTGCAATCCTCGCGCGGCGCCCATGGCGGTTACCGGCTCGCGAAAGCTGCCACCGATATCACGCTATGGGACATAACCGCCGCGATCGAAGGCCATGGTCCCGCCTTCCGTTGCACCGAAATTCGCCAGAACGGCCCGTGCGGTTTAAAGAAAACGGACTGTAGAAAACCCTGCCAGATTGCTTCGGCTTTTGCAGTCGCCGAGCGCGCGTTTAGGGACAGTCTGAAAACGGTAACAATCGCGGATTTGGGCGCGCAGGTTGTACAGAATTCAAGGCCCGAACATTTGTCCGATGTCGGCCATTGGCTCGAGAGCGAGACGATGCCGCTTAGCGAAAAGACGTAACCGGCCGCCTGCGCCTCTAGTTGCGCAGATGGGTGTCGAAAAAGGCCAGCGTCCGCTGCCAGGACAGGCTTGCCGCTTCCTCTTCATAGCGCGGCGTGGTGTCATTGTGGAAACCGTGATTCACATCGGGATAGAAATGCACGCTATATTCTTTCTGATGCTCCGACAGAGCCGCCTCATAGGCTGGCCATCCGGCGTTGATACGCTCGTCATTGCCGGCATGATGGATCATCAGCGGTACCTCGATCGCCGGAACATCGTCGACTTCCGGCTGACGGCCATAATAAGGCACCGACGCGGCAAGATCGGGATAGGCCACCGCCAGCGCGTTGCACACGCCGCCGCCATAGCAGAAGCCGACCGCGCCAACCTTGCCGGTCGAACCGTCATGATCGCGCAGAAATTCAAAGGCGGCGAAGAAATCTTCCATCAGCTTGGCGCCATCGAGCGTGCGCTGCATCGTCCGGCCCTCGTCATCATTGCCGGGATAGCCACCGAGCGGTGACAGGCCGTCGGGTGCCAGCGCCAGATAACCGGCCTTGGCCACCCGCCGCGCGACATCCTCGATATAGGGATTGAGCCCGCGATTTTCGTGGATCACCAGCACCGCCGGCAGTTTGCCCGTCGCTCCCGCCGGTTTCGCCATCAGCGCGTTGATTTTGCCATGGCCTTCCGGGCTGTCGTAGCTGATCCGCTCGGTCGTGATCGCCGGATCATCCGATTCGACCTGCGCCGCCCAGGCGTAGTTCGGTTGCAATTGGTCAAGGATCATCGCTCCGGTTACCCCGGCGGCGGCAAATTTTCCCGCCTGCCTGATAAAGTCGCGCTTCGAGATCAGGCCATGCACATAGCCGTCAAAAATCTCGAGAATATGCGGGTGAAAGTCACTTGCGCGCTTGCGGGTCGAAGTCATGATGGATCATCCTTCAGCGAAAATTTGAGAGTCACTTTCCGGAACATAGCACAGAATGAGTTATAGCAAGCTCCGTTCGTGCTGAGCCTGTCGAAGCACCTTGGTTCCTCCGACACTGACTAAGCGCGAGCCCAGAGAGGCCCTTCGACAAGCTCAGGGCGAACGGTCACCCTGCCCGCGCAACCCTTCAAGCCGCCTCGCTAATCCCCGCTTCGATCTCCGCTGCCTTGGCCTCGACGAGCTTCACAATATGATCGACCATATCTTCGTCCGCGACATGATGGTCGGTGACACCGGACAGATAGACCATATGCTTGCCCTTGCCGCCGCCGGTGATGCCGATATCGGTCTCGCGCGCCTCGCCCGGGCCGTTGACGACGCAACCAAGCACCGAGAGTGACAGCGGCGTGCGGATATGTTGCAGCCGCTCTTCCAGCGTCTGCACCGTGCGGATCACGTCAAAGCCCTGGCGCGCGCAGCTGGGGCAGCTGACCACCCGGACGCCCCGCGTGCGCAGGCCGAGCGCCTTGAGCATTTCATAGCCGACCCGCACTTCTTCTTCGGGTTCCGCCGACAGGCTCACCCGGATCGTGTCGCCGATCCCGGCCCAGAGCAGATTGCCCATGCCGATCGAGCTTTTCACAGTGCCGCCGATCAGGCCGCCCGCTTCGGTGATGCCGAGATGCAGCGGACAATCTACCGCGTCAGCCAGTTGCGAATAGGCCGCCACCGCAAGGAACACATCCGATGCTTTAACCGCGACCTTGAACTCATGGAAATCATGATCCTGCAATATCTTGATATGGTCGAGCGCGCTTTCGACCAAAGCTTCGGGACAAGGCTCGCCATATTTCTCGAGCAGGTCCTTTTCCAGACTGCCCGCGTTCACGCCGATCCGGATCGCGCAACCGTTCGACTTGGCCGCGTCGATAACTTCGCGAACCCGCGCCGAAGAACCGATATTGCCCGGATTGATCCGCAGACAGGCCGCGCCCGCCTCCGCCGCCTCGATCCCGCGCTTATAGTGGAAATGGATATCCGCGACGATCGGTACATTGCTGGCCCGGACAATCTGCTTCAGCGCCGTGGTGCTCTCGACATCGGGGCAGGACACACGAATGATATCAACGCCCGCCTCTTCGCAGCGGCGGATCTGGTCGATCGTCGCCTTGGCGTCGGACGTCAGCGTGTTGGTCATCGTCTGCACGGTGATCGGCGCATCGCCGCCGACCGGAACATCGCCCACCATGATCTGGCGGGACTTGCGCCGATCGATATCGCGCCAGGGTCGCAGCGACGGATTATTTGAGGTCATATCTTTGCTCTTGTCAGAAGGGCTTGCTTGCCGGACATATACGCTGTCCACCGCCAAATGATAAGTGCCAATCGGGAGAGCATCGATATGATCCGCTATTTACTCAAGGGGCTGGGCCTGTCCCTCGCGCTCTCGGCCGTCACAACAACGGTCAATGCGCAGGATCGGCTGGACGGGGAAGCAGATTGGTCGATTGCCATTCATGGCGGCGCCGGAACGATCGAACGCGACAGGATCACGCCTGAGAAAGATGCGGAAATCAGGTCAGCACTGAACGCGGCCCTGACGATCGGCTCAGACATATTGAAAAATGGCGGCACCGCAATGGACGCTGTCACCGCCACCATCGTCTCGCTGGAAAATGACCCGAATTTTAACGCCGGCAAGGGCGCGGTGTTCACCTGGGACCGGACCAACGAGCTCGACAGCAGCATCATGGACGGTAGCGACCTGTCCGCCGGCGCGTTGCCGGGATCAACGGCACCAAAACCCGATCCTGCTCGCGCGCGCAGTCAAGGACCATAGCCCGCATGTAATACTGTCCGGCGACGGCGCAAACCAGTTCAGCCGCGAACAGGGGCTGGAACAGGTGGCGCCGGACTATTATGCCACCCCTTATCGGCTGAAACAGATTGACGACCTGCGCGCCCAAAAGGTCAGCGCCGCCGATGTGGATTACAAGTTCGGCACGGTTGGAGCGGTCGCCATGGACCGGCAGGGTCATATGGCCGCAGGCACCTCGACCGGCGGCATGACCGGCAAGCGCTGGGGCCGGATCGGCGACAGTCCCATCATCGGCGCCGGCACCTATGCTGACGACCGTAGCTGCGCGATTTCGGCAACCGGATCGGGCGAATATTTCATCCGCCTCGGCGTCGCCCACGAGATCTGCGCCCGCATCCGGATGCGGTTCTCCGAGGCGATACGGGAAGCGCAGCGCTCGGTACCGAAGGATGACGACGGCCACTATACCTATATCGTTCACGCCAGCGAATTCATGTTGTTAGATTCGGAAATCCAGCAGATCGCCGACGACGTGATCGCCGCACTGGGCGAACTGGGTGGCGACGGCGGCATCATCTACGCGACGCCCTGGGGTCAGGCCGGCTACAGCTTCAACACCGCCGGCATGTATCGCGGACGCGCAACCAGCGAGGCTGAACCGAGCGTCGCGATTTACGGGGATGAAGAATGAACAGGCGACAGCATGGAAATACGAAAGCCAATATCCACTGAGGAAGCAAAAACGGGTGTTGCGGATTGCGTGCGAGCAACGTCGGCTTTTGCCCCAATTGCGGTCGTTGGAGTTGGCGCGATCTAATGTCTGTTAAGGGCGCAAAAAGGGACGTTGGAAATACTCAGATAATATGTTCGCTCATGACCCAGTTATAGAGTCTCCATTCTTGGCTACTTTCCTCGATTGCCGGGTTTCACAATCGGCCTTGCCTAATCCCAATACGCGGGGTCTAGCGCCAGCAGTTCACACAGTTGCGCATAGAGCGCTGGCTCCTCGCGGTGCATCAACCGGGGTTTTCAAAAACGCGACAATCGCTTCGGCAAAAACTCCTGATGGTTGTTTGCGCCATAAGGGTCGATCAAGGTGTTGTGTCCACGTTCAACACGTTCCACATGCTTGTGGAAGGCATCCAGCATGGCTTTTTCCCAGCCCTTATACGCTTGCCCCTTGCGCAAGATCGGAATGCCATTGGTGTCGCCGGTCAGGCTGTCCAGCTGGTGCGCGAATTCGTGGATGACGACATTCTGTCCATCGTCTTCGCCGAGACCCCCGTGAAGCGCATGTTCCCATGACAAGATAACCGGCCCCCTGGCCCAGCTTTCGCCAAGCATCGAGTGCCTGCCCTCATGGACGACAAGTCCGTCGTGAGTGTTGCGGTTGATGTGAAAAGCGGAAGGATGGACCAACACGTTTCTGATCGTGTTGTACCAGGCCGGACTGTTGGCGATTAACAAGCAGGCCTGAGCGGCGATCGAGAGCCTGATTTCGTCGGTTATTTCGAGACCTTGATTGCCTCGGAAGGTCACCTGATCGAGAAATAGATTGATCTTCCCTTCCAACTTGGGCCGCAATGCTTCCGGTAGCCGGCGTACAATCGGCACCAGCCTGGCGATCACTTCGCGCTGGTCTGAAGTCAACGGTGTCGCCAACAGTTGTTCGCGCCGACGCTTCCTCGCCCAGTTCCGATATGAAAGCACTGCGACAATTGCCAATGCACCAAGGGGGAAGAACAACCAGCTCATGCTACTGAAGTAAAAACGAAAGATGCAAAATACAATAGCGGTACAAGCAACGCCTGTGCAGCCGTTCACGCCACTGGATGTGCAACGAGGCGGTGGGATACCAGTCAATGGAACATGCCAGTTTAAGTCGGAAGAATAGCTAGCATCCAGTGATCCTGTCCTACATTGCTGCAACGCGTTATATCGGTCAGATGGTTGACGCAGGATGAGCCTATGCGATCAAGGCAGCCTTTTTGAAAGGTTACACTCGGCGGATCCCGACCTTGGAGCGCACACCGGTTTTCTGCGCTATCCAACCAAAGGTCACAGAAAACAACCAGGCATCTTTGTTTAAAGTTCAACTGGGCCGGCAATAATCCTGAAAGCGGATGTTGCAATTGAAGGGCGGACTTGCGACGGAGACAGGATAAATTTCGCAATGCCTGAGGAACAAGAATGAAAAACTGGCCAAAGCGATTTCACCGGTGCTGGCGCTGTTCATGGTCGCGCCGGTATACGCAGCGGAGCAGGCACCCTCTGCGCAATCCAAAGGCGCCGATACTTTTGATGCCGGGCAAGCCTGGCAGGAGTTTGAAGATCAATTCCGCCTTTTCTATGCCTATGCGCAGCGCAGCGACATCGATGTTGATGCCCAACTTGCGCGCTCCAAAGCCCTTGCGCTGCAAGTCATTGACCGGGATGGATTTCGCAAGATCCTGCACCAGACGGCACTGACCTTTTCCGACCCGCATTTCATCGTCGGCCCTTTCGACGAAACTGATTATTCGATCATTCCTACCGGGTCGGATATCGCGACCCGATATCTCGGCGGCCGCTTTCATGTCGCCGATGTCCGCGCCGGTTCCGCTGCGGACAAGGCCGGCATCCGCCCCGGCTGGCAAATTGTCTCGGCGGACGGAATCGCAATGAACGTCGCCGCGATCCGGCCTTACGGGCAACTGCTGCCCGAGCCGACGGACCGGCAGAGAAATTATGGTGCGATGCTCGCGGTCAGCGGCTTGCGCAATCAGCCGCGCACTCTCGTCTTTGAGGTCGACGGGAAGAACCGCACGATCAGCCTGCCGGCCAGCTATGATCTCGGCAAATCGATAAGCGCCGGCCCCTTGCTCGAGACGGACAGAAATGGCGATATCGGCATCATCCGCATCAACAATGCGCTGGGTAATAATGACCTGATCCCGGCTTTCGATCAGGCTGTTGCAGGCCTGTCCGACACGCGGGCGATGATCATCGACCTGCGCAACACGCCCAGCGGCGGCAATACCGAGGTGGCGCGCAGTATCATTGGTCATTTCGTGACGGACACACGATCCTACCAGATTCACGAAATTCCCAGCCTAGAGCGGGAATTTACGGTGCCCCGCCGTTTCATCGAGCAGGTCAAGCCGCGCAACCCGCAATATCAGGGGCCGGTCGTTGTGCTCGGCGGTCGCTGGACCGGCAGCATGGGCGAAGGGCTGGTCATCGGTCTGGATGCCGCGGCCGGTGCCTATACGATTGCCTCCGACATGGCGGACCTGCTGGGCGCCCTCTCCAATATCACTCTCGAGAAATCCGGAGCGCGCATGGATCTCGGCACGGAAACGCTGTTTCACGTCAATGGCACGCCGCGCGAGGATTATATCGCCGATATGCCGCTGGAATCGGCGGACCGGGATGCACATGGCAGAGACCCCGCCATGCGCAGCGCGCTGGAATATCTCGGGCGCGAATTGGACAGGTCTTGATGCCAGGGCGCGATTCCCGCTTCCCCTGCCTTAACCAGTCGGTTAAACGCAGGACATGACATGGAAACCCGAACTTGAAGAACTGGCCGAGCGCCAGCAGCTGGCCGAAAAATGGGCGGCGAGGAAAAAGTCTCCCGCCAGCATGGCCGTGGCAAGCTTGACGCACGGGCGCGGATTGCCGGTATTGTCGACGAGGACAGTTTCCGTGAGATCGGCAAGATTGCCGGGCGCGGCACCTATGCCGAGGATGGCACGTTCGAGGATTTTGCGCCGAGCAATCTGATTTTCGGGCGTGCCAATATCGAGGGGCGCCCGGTTGTCGCTTCTGCCGATGATTTCACCGTACGCGGCGGCGCCGCCGATGCGGCACTGCACCGGAAATTCACCCAATGCGAGAAAATGGCGCACACGCTGGGCATTCCAATGATCCGGATGATCGACGGCACCGGCGGCGGTGGCTCGGTCAAATCGCTGGAAGATATGGGTTTTACCTATGTGCCTGCGGTTCCCGGCTGGGAAGATATCATCAAGAACCAGGACACGGTTCCGGTGGTGGCCCTGGCGCTCGGACCCACTGCAGGCATGGGCGCGGCGCGCACCGTCGCCAGCCATTATTCGATCATGGTGAAGGGACTGTCCCAGATTTTCGCCGCCGGCCCGGCCGTGGCCGCCGCGATTGGCGATGATCTCAGCAAGGAGCAATTGGGCGGCTCCGACATCCACACCACCAATGGCGTGGTTGACGAAGAGGTCGCCAGCGAGGCCGAGGCCTTTGTGACCGCCCGCAAATTCCTGTCCTATTTGCCGAGCAACGTTAACCAGCTCGCCGCCCGGACCGAGAACTGGGACCCGGTCGACCGCAAGGACGAGAGCCTGCTCTCCGCCGTACCGCGCGCGGACAAGCAGGTCTATTCGATGCGCAAGATCATGACGTCCGTGTTCGACGAAGGCTCGGTGTTTGAAATGGGCAAGCGCTGGGGCCGCGCCGCGATCACCGCTTTTGCCCGGCTCGACGGCTGGCCAGTCGCGGTGCTCGCCAATGATCCGTCTTTTCTCGGCGGTTCTTGGGAAGCCAAGTCATCGGAAAAGGTTGAACGCTTTGCCAAGCTGGCCGAACAATTCCATCTGCCAGTCGTCCATCTGGTCGACAATCCCGGATTCATGATCGGCGGCGAAGCGGAACGCACCGGCACTATCCGCTATGGCGTGCAGGCGATGAACGCGGTCTATAAAGCGACCGTGCCCTGGGCCAGTGTCATCGTCCGCCGCGCCTACGGCATCGCCGGCAGCGCGATGAGCAATGCCGAGAATTTCCAGTACCGCTTTGCCTGGCCCTCGGGCGACTGGGGCTCGCTGCCGATCGCCGGTGGCCTCGAGGTCGCCTACAAAAGCGATATCGAAAGCGCCGCCGACCCGGCCGCGCGGCTGGCGGAGATCAAGGCGAAGCTCGACAAGGTCACTTCGCCCTTCCGTACCGCCGAGCAGTTCAGTGTCGAGGATATCATCGACCGCGGGAGACCCGGCCTCTCTTGTGCGAATTCGCAGATCTGGCTTGGCGCAAGCTGGGAACAGGCTGATCACGGCAGCGTTTGTTCGGGATCACATCGGCGCGGTCGGGGCCGCCGAAGGACCTCAGGGGCGTTAACCCTGTCGAAAAGTCCATGGTGGCCAAGCACCATGTAAAATCGTGAATAATTACCATTAAAATCAGATGATTGCTCCGTCTTGTGATAGCTATCACCGGAAAATGACGAAAACATCCTATCGTTTTCGGATGATGGGATTATCATTTCATCTACCAAACAAACGGTTCATCGCTGGTACAGCAACCAAATGGCATTTGATACGCAGTAAGCACAATAGGTTCGGCGCAACAAAGGAAGGACGAAACGATGTACTTATCTCCTAGATCATTCATCAATCAGCCTGTTCAACCATTGGCCGAACAGGGACAGGAGCGGGGCTATCAGCCGCTCTATCATCTCGATATCGTTAACCGCTGCCCAGGTTGTGGCAAATCGCACTGGCATGTCGGACGGATCAGCGCCGAATGCGCCCATTGCGAAACCGCGCTCCCGTTGGCGATGGTCGCAAGCCAGCCGATGCAGCCGCGTTTTACCGAACATCTCAGCAAAACCGCGATGGTCGCCTGACTGGGGCCGCGATTCAGTTCGACCGCATGCGTTCCAGATAGGCGGCCGCTGCATTTGACTTGATCCGCACCCACATCGGTTTGTGGTCGGATAGCTGATATGTCCGCCAGCTGCCCTTGTAATATTTGCCCAGCGCCGCGCCTGCTTGTCCTTGCCGCCGGCTTTCTTCCTCAATTCCTTTTCATATTCCAGCGTATCGCCATCCCGATAGACCGATTTGAATATCTCGAAAATGCCCGCATTGGCCTTTTTCGGATCGTCGGTCTGCCGGTCGATGAAATTCAGCGTGTCGTCATCGGTCATGAAGGCGATCTGGTCATAATATTTGCTCAGGTCCAGATTGGACGGCCGGTTGAGAGCATTGGGAATCCGGAAACCGTGCCGCTTCAGCGCCGTCATCGTCTCGTGATCGGGATGGACGATATTGAAATCACCCAAAAGGATCAACGACCGCCCCTCTTTTGGGCTTGCTCGGCACGATCGGCGAAATAGTCGGCGACGCGGTCGATTTCCTGAACCCTTTGCTGCAATTTAGATCCCGATGAGGAACCGTAGAAAAGGTGCACAGTACAGATATCAAACTTGAACCAGCCGGACTGGAAGGCGGTGATGAACGGGGATCGCCGGAATTGCTTGCCCTGGAACAGCTCGCCACCCTTACCCGCCGTATCATCGGTGATTAGCATCTCGGTCGGCAGGACGATTTCGCCGGCGATATTCTGGAAGCGCACCTTGCGCTTGTCATAGAGATAGAGCAGCCGTTCGCCGCCGCTGCCCAGCTTGTGATGGGTCTTGTCCGAAGCGATGAAATCATAATCCGGGCCCAGCCGGTCCATCACCGCATGCCAGTCGTCCAGATCGACCACTTCCTGCACCGCGACGAAGTCGAAGCGCGACAATATCTCGGCGATATACATCAGGCTCTCCGGCAGCCGCCGGACCTTGCCGAAATTGCGGATATTCCAGGTCGCCAGCAACAGAGTCTGTTCGCTGTCCTTGTCAGGCACTTCGCGATCGAGCTGCCCGATCAGCCGCTCGAGGTTACCGACGACGCGCGGCCGATCGCTTTTCGGAATATATTTGAGATAATAATATTGCGGCATGTGGCTTCTCCATCTTCAGGAACCAGAACATGCGACCGTTTATCTTTTGCCGGACTATAGCGGATCCGGCTGCAGTAGGACAGCCTTGATCAATCCGTGCCGTTCATCCCGAGCGTTTCGAACCGAAGGTTGCGAAATCAGCGGCGCCTCTCGACTGGAAGGTCTTTCGACAGGCTCAAGACGAACGGCTATGATCTCCGTTCATATTGAGCCTGTCGAAGGGCGGCTCTCGTCTAAAATCAAGGTTCGACCACCGGTGCACCACTGGGCCCCACCACGCCCTAAATATCACCAAACGACTTTAGCGCAGCCGGCGCGACAATATCGCCCCATTCCTGCACGAAGTGCCCGGCCTCCTCGATCAGCAGCGGCTCGGGACAGTCCCTGATCAAGCCGTGCATCATCTTCATCACCGGCGGACCGAGCACAGGGTCGGAGCCGCCGATCGCCATGAAACTGGGGCCCGTCCATTCGCTGCTCCAGAAAGCCGCGGCCTGCTTGCTGACCTCGACACCGTCCATATCCGGTTCGACCGGCACCAGCGCCGGGAATTTCCGCGCCCCGGCCTGAAAGCGGTCATCCGGATAGGGTGCATTATAGGCAGCAATCTCCGCCTCACTCATTTCCGGCGTGCCGCGCGCGATAATCTGGCCGGCATCAAAACCGGAACGGTCAGCGCATATTGTTTCCACGCATTGAAGCCGTCGCCCGCGCCTGTCCCAAGTCCCAGCGCCGTGTTCATGATGATCAGCCGCGATAGCCGCGCCTTGAATGCTTCGTCTACCGGCAAGGTCAGGCCGATCAACCCGCCCCAGTCCTGCACCACCAGGGTGATATTCTGCAAGTCCAGCCGCTCGACCAGCGCTAATATATGGTTGCGGTGAAAGTCGAACGTATAGCTATCCAGTCCGGTCGGCTTGTCAGAGCGGCCAAAGCCGAAGAAATCCGGGCACACCACCCGCGCGCCGGTCGCAGTGAAATGCGGGATCATCTTGCGATAGAGAAAGGACCAGCTCGGCTCGCCATGCAGGCACAAGAACGTTGTCTCCGCATCGGCAGGTCCGGTATCGACCCAGGCGGCGCGAAGCCCTTCATAGCCGGGCAGATCATCGGCATAGTGGACCGGAACATCAAAGTCCGGGATATCGGCGAACCGTTCATCAGGCGTGCGGAGGGCGGCGATGGTCATAATGAGTGTCCTATTATCTGCTTTCATCCGGCTTAGCAGAAGTCACGAACCATAGGAACGGACCACATAGGCACCTAGGCTCACGCAAGATACTCGTCCAGCGTCATCTGCAATCGCCGGATCCGGGCCTCCTGATAATTGCCGAGCGACTGAGCGCCTTTCTTCGAGGCCTTGGCGCCATCTCTCTGCATCGCGAGATTGTCGGTGTCCTGATCGAGGATATCCGCAAGGACAAAGCCCTCCACGCTGGTGTAGCTGTCTTCAATCTCCAGCCTGATCGGCTTTGCGGGCGCGGGGCGCTCGCCATTTTCGGGCAGCGGTTGCAGCACCAGTATCTCGTGCAGGCAATGGTCGACGTCAATCGGCCGGAAGCGGTAGCAGAGGCGGATGTTGATGCCGGGGAAGAAGAACATGTTGGGGAACAGGAAATATTCAAGGCTGTCGATCATCTCGCTGGTCGAGACGCCGGACAGGTCGACATTAAACTCGCTGCCATGTTCCTGGCGCAGCATATCGGCATGGACTTTCCGGGCCGATGCCCCCTCGGGCAGGTCCTTCGGATCGCGGCCCAACTTCTCGAACAGCTTGGCCTCGCTGACCGGCTGGTTCAGATGCGGGCTGGGCACGCCGATCGCATGCATGAAGCGGCTGACATTCTTGCCGAAAATATCATATTGCGCATTGGCGTCGCCGGCGGTGTAGACAGCCTGCGAATGGGTTTCCAGCACATGATAGGCCTCGAGAAAGGCCTCCATCGCCATTTTCCAGTTGGCCGGCAGCACCTTCTGCGTGTGCAGCGCGACATAGCGGTCGTCCATCGGCCATTGCTTGAAATGGTCTGGCAATATTTCCAGATAGTCGGCCAGCGGTGGCGCATCGTCGTCCATATTGATGAAGACAAAGCCGCCCCACGTTTCGCAGCGGATCTCGGTCAGGCCGAAATTATCCTCGTTCAGATGCGGGAAATCCCAGCGGCAGGGGATTTCCTTGAGCGACCCGTCGAGATTGAAGGTCATGCCGTGGAAGGGGCAGCGGATATGCGAGCGCCGGGCACTGCTGCTGCCTTCGGTAGCGAATTTCATGCCGCGATGCGGACAGCTGTTCACGAACGCCCGGATCTTGCCGTCATCGCCGTGCACCACCAGGATCGAATAGGGACCGACATCATAGACATGCTGGTTGCCGGGCGCGGGAATATGCTCCTCGCGACAGGCCCATTGCCAGGTCCGGTTCCACATCCGGTCGATTTCGCGATCATGGAAGGCCGGGTCGATATAGCGGTCGAAGCTGATATCCTCGTCGCCGAGAAATTCATATTGTTCGGTCCGCATCGCCGGCGGCGGGTTGTCGCCGTCAGCATCCATGATATCCTGCATCGAGGGACCCGGGCAGCGCGCCTCGCCCGGCGCGAGATCGGGGTCGGACGGTTTGGTCAGGTCATAGGTCATGGTCGGGCTCCGGTGTGCGGGTCATGGCGATACGGTCGTAAAGCGGGTCGGCAGGCTTGCGCGCCCCGAGGATCATTGGCGAAGCGTCGAGAAATGCGTCGGTGCAGGGATCGTCCCGCACCCAGTCCACCAGTTCCGAACGATAAGCGAATTTCCAGACGCCGCCGCGCTTCTCCAGCCGGTCGACATAGCGCCCGCTGATGAACAGGTCGCGCTTCTCGCCCGCCTCGTTGGTCAGCTTGTGATAGGCCTGGTAATAGACTTCGCCATAGGCCTGATCGCCGGACAGTTCGATCAGGTGCTGGCCGAGCATATGATGGTTGCGCTCGTGTGTTTTCAGCGCCTCGATGCAGAAGTCGGCAAAGCCGTCCGGACCGCCCTCATAGATGCCGTAGCTCAGATAGGCATCGTCCCAGAATTGCGCGCGCAGCAGGTCGCGGTCCAACCGGTCCAGCCCGCGCATGTACAGCGCCGCCAGATCGCGGATCGCCAGATTGGCCGTCAAGGCCTCCAGTTCGGTCGCCCTAATCGCATCTCTCCTGTTCTTTTGAGGCATAGTAGGAGCCGGACGGATCGGGTAAATTACTCTTATCGATAGCAGGAGGGTGACCATGGCGGAGGACAATCGAGCAGGCGCGCAGGAGCCGGGCCGCGTGCCAGACGCAGCGGAACTGGCCGATCGCGCCGCCATCGCCGGGATCATCGCCCTGCACTGTCGCGGCGTCGACCGGGCCGATGAAGCGACGCTGAAAAGCTGCTACTGGCCCGATGCCACCACCGCTTATGGCCCGGAAGCCGTGCCTGCCCACGGATTCTGCACGGAGCTGGTGCCGGCGATCAAGGCGTTCCGCCAGACCCACCATATGGTCACCAACATTCTCTACGCTTTCGATGGGCCGCAGGCGCGCGTCGAGAGCTATCTCATCGCCTTCCACTATCTCGCCGGAGCCGATGGCGCGGACAGCGAGATGACCTATCTCGGCCGCTATCTCGACCGGTTCGAGAAGCGCGGCGATGTCTGGAAAATCAGACATCGCGAACCGGTGATGAGCTGGAGCCAGAATGCCGCCACCACCCACGACGCCGACCACCCCGCCCTGTCGGCGCTGCGCCAGGCCGCGCGCTTCCCGGATGATATCGTCTATAAATAGCGCGCGGATGCGCCGGCCGGATAGCCGCGCCCCTGCCCTGCGGGAAGTTTACAGGACAGCCCGTTATTATTTTCTGCGACCTTTGCCCCGAGGCCCCGGAAAACAGCCATATTTCTCCAACAACAGCCCTGCCTAGTGTAACCTTTGCAACGCCCCGCCCCGGCGCGTCGGCCGGCGGGGGCGAATGCCCGGCAAAGACTCGTCACGATGCGCAGCATAAGCGCAGAGAGCCCGTGTAGGACAGCGGATCGTCCGCTGCGCCGGCGCTCCGCTGTGATATTTTGCATCAGAAACGGGGCAATCGCGACTTATTCAACTGCCGATGGAACGCCCCTGCGATTGGGCCGTTTCCTCTACTCGTCGATCTAGCGCGCCCTGTATCCGGCGCAGCATCGACGGAAAGCCCGCAGCCATAGCGGGCAAGGCCGGAACGATCCTGTTCCATGTTTAGTTAGTTGGAGTAAAATTATGAAATCCCCCATGATCACCCCCCTGATCCTCTCCTCCGTCGTCGGCGCCTTTGCCGTTGCCACCCCGGCAGCCGCGCAGTCCGACTCCCCCTTCACCGGTCCCCGCGCCGAAATCCTGGGCGGCTATGACACGCTGCGTTCGGGCAGTGATGTCGACGTCGACACCGACAATGACGGCATTTTCGAGAATAATACGCTCGACCAGTCGGTTGACGGTTTCGCCTATGGCGTGGCACTCGGCTATGACTTCGATGCGGGTCCTGTGGTCTTCGGTATCGAAGGCGAATATATGGACTCGACCGGCGAACAGGAAGGCGACGAGGACATCAACGCGCCGTTCGGCTATCGCGTCAACCTGAAGCGCGACCTCTATCTCGGCGCGCGTATCGGTGCCAAGGTAAGCCCGAACACCCTGCTCTACGCCAAGGGTGGCTATACCAACACCGCCGTTGAATCTCGCTTCCAGGACCGCGCCGAAGCCGATGGCGTCGATCTCAACTTCGACGACAGCCAGCAGGTTGACGGCTATCGTCTGGGCGCCGGCATCGAGCAGGTGATCGGCACCGGACGCAATGGCGACGGCTCGGGCGCGTTCGTCAAGCTCGAGTATCGCTATTCGAACTATAGCTCGCTGAAATATAACGACACATTGTTCAACGACAACAACGAAATCGGCGTCGACCTCGACCGCCACCAGGTTGTCGCGGGCGTGGCTTCCGCTTTTAAGCTGGAACTAGGCTAGCGATTGAGGGGCGTGCCGTTCAGTGGACGGCGCGTCCCTTCATTGTGTTTTTTAACGCGTGCGGTTGTCGATATCTGACAGGTTGCCAGCAAGACATTCGGGCCGGGGAAAACCGTCTTCAGGGCTGCGGCATAGACCGCGCTTCGTTGCAGCCGTCCTGATTGCCCAGCTTGCAGGCATAACCGAAAACCGACGGGCCATTTTCAGGTCGACCGGGCCACCGTCGCCGGTGCGCGCCAATATGCCCGTGTTCATGCAACCGCCCACGGCCCCGGCATTGCAAGATTGCGCAAAGGCTGCACGTGCTGCGGCCCGGTCCTGCTTCACACCTTCGCCGCCGTAGAGCGCATTGCCATAGTTCAGGCATCCGTCCGCCTTCCCTTTCGTGCAGGACTTTTCGAAGGCTCTGGCTGCGCTGGCCAGATCGACTGCGCCACCCTGCCCGGCCTGGGCCATCAGCCCCAATCCGTAGCAGCCGTCAACGTTGTCGCCGCTGCAGGCTTTGTCAAACAGACGTCGAGCCTTGACGAGATCTGCACTCACGCCATTACCAGCATAATAGAGAAAGCCCAGTTTATAGCAGGCGCTCGACCGGCTACCCTCGCACGCCTTGGTCAACGGGCCAAGTGAAGCGCCAATATCCCTAGGTCCTCCCTCCCCGTCGCGCAACATCCGGCCATAGACATCGCAGGACGCTGGAATATCAGCGGCACAACCCTTCGCATAGGCGCGCCGCGCGAGCGGCAAGTCTTTCGCGACATGCGTACCGCGATACGCCATAGACCCCAGATTATTGCAGGTAACCGCAATATTTCCGTCAAAACAGGCGATTTTATATTGGGCGAAGGCGGTCGCGTGATCGCCCTTGTTCGCCGCTTCCTGTCCGGCCAGAGCCGCTAGCTGATAGCTGTTCATTCTGGACTGCGCGTGCGCCGTGTTTCCGGTGAAAATCACCGCCAAGACGACAAAAATTTTCAACAGATTCTGCATCGGCTGTTCCTTCGGTAATAGGGATGGATTTTGAAATTCAGCAAACATTGCGATTTGCATTATTGTTCATGGTGCAATGTGCGGAGCGGTATTTCTCTCGCACCTGCCTACGCGCGTCCGCGCTCGACAAGACTGACGGGGAGGCCGAAGACCCAGACGAGGAGGATCTGCGATAGCTGTTTCGACCGCCGCCATTCTGTGCGGCCCAGCGGCTGGAGGAGGCGCCCGGCATATTGGTGCAATTGAATATGCCGCAATCACTGCCGCGCGACCGGCGGGAGATTTCCGTATTAATGCCCCGGTTCAGGCTACCCGACGGGAACCAATAGTCCAGCACATGGAGATTATCGATATAGATGCTGCCCATCGCGCCTGCATTGATGGCGGCAGTCAGCGCATATTCTGCATCATCGACGGTACGGGAATTGTAAATGGCAGCATAGATTGCGCCGTCATAGTCCCCGCTTTTGAGGAAGCTGGTAACGATGGCGCGCTTATTCGCCTGTGCTGCTTGCCGCGCCGCTTGCTGCCGGGCGCGCTGGGCCGCTTCCGCCCGTTCCATCTTGACCCGACGGGATTTCAGCGATCCGGCAAGCTCGCAGATCGATTTGCGGTCTTCACCGCCCGATCCGCATGTATGAGCAGCCAGTTGCTCCGCGTTCCGATAGTCTCCGAGATTATACAGGATACGGGCCTGGTGCATACAGGATTGCCAACGGCCAAAACCACAATTTATACCCCGGTACCGAAGGGCTTTTTCCGCATCGAAATAGGGTGAACCGCTGTCGGCAAAAACAGCTTCTGCCACATCGCAGCCGTCACGATCCTGCTCGGCACATCCCCTTTGTGAAAAATTGCCCGCCGCGGACCAATCCTTGTCGACATCACCTGCCCCGTCAAAATATATCAACGCCAGGCGGCCGCAGGACGCCCCGTCGAAGTTGTTGCAGCCATTTTGCAAGTAGCGCAGGCTGAGAAAGGCATCAAAATCCGGGCTTTTCGGATCAGACAGGATCATCCCGGCCTTGCCACATGCTGATTTGTCGCCGGCATTGCACTGCGCAATATAGCTATCCAAAGCAGCGTCGCTTGCCTGCGCCGGCACCGGTAAACTGAGACAAGCCGTCAGCAGCAAGAGACAAAACAGATACAAGGATCGCCAAGCCTGCCCTGTTGGAGCAAGGACGGGCAGCGATGGGGTGGATTGCAGACTGGTCATTGCCCGTGTCTATTTGCAGGCCTTGCGGGCGTCCAATGACAAAGCCTGTTAGGAATCTCCGAACGGCCGGCGTCCGGTGAGCGTCCGCCGGCAGCGGAATGTTCCGGAACCACCTTCCCCGTCTTGTCCAACGGGCCTCCCGCATCGCCCAAGGCTATCGCAACCGGCTTCTCGAAATCGCTCCTATCATGATTTCAGTGGCATCAGACCCCCTAGTGTGCGACGCTGACATCAATGTGAATAAGCACCAAAGCGCCTCTCTGCATTTAACCTTGCCCAACCGCCTGTCCTACGGTCTTGGCGGAGCGGTTTATGCGGTCAAGGAAGCCGCCTATGTCATGTTCGTGCTGCTGTTCTACACGCAGGTGCTGGGGCTGAGCGGTACGGCGACCGGGATTGTGCTGTCGCTCAGCCTGGTCTGGGACGCGGTGTCGGACCCGATGGTCGGTAGCTGGTCCGACCGCTACAAGAGCCGCTGGGGGCGGCGGCATCCGTTCATGATCTATGCCACCGTGCCGATGGGGCTGGGCTTTATCGCGCTGTTTGCGCCGCCTGATTTCGTGCTCGACAGCCAGCTGTGGCTGGCGGCGTGGCTGTTGGGATGTTCGCTGTGGATCCGCACCGCGCTGACCTTTTTCTCGATCCCGCATTATACCCTGGTCGCGGAAATCTCGCAGGATTATCACGAGCGCAGTGCGCTGATGGGGCAGCGCACGGCCTTTCTGTTTCTCACCACCTTGCTGCTGCCCTCGGCCAGCCTCTATTTCCTGTTCGACGAGGGTGCGGGCGGCGACGGCCGTTTTGTCGCGAGCAATTATGTGACTTATGGCTGGCTGTCGGCGCTGGTCGTCTGGATCACCGCGACGGCGTGCATCGCCGGGACCTGGAAGTTTATCGGCCATACCAGAGTCGACCCTGCCCGGGCGCCCTCCACGCCCGGTTTTGCGGGGCTGTGGCTTGATTTTCTCTCGACCTTCCAGAACCGCAATTTCCGCAATGTGCTCGGCTATGATCTGGGCGCGACCGCGTCTTATGGAATCACCATTGCGCTCAACATCATTTTCTGGACCTATTTCTGGGAATTGCAGGCGACCGAGATGGGGCTGCTGCTCGGCCTGTCCGTGCTGATCGCGGTGCCTATCGCGGTGGTCTTCCTGAAGACCGCCAGCCGGCGAATGCCCAAGCATGATATAGTCAAATGGGCGGTGGTGGTGATGCTGCTCGACCTGTCCTGGCCCTATCTGCTGCGCTGGCTGGACCTGATCCCGGACAATGGTGACCCGGTGATTTTCGCGATTCTGGTTGTCCAGAACGCCGTCTTCATGAGCTTCTTCATCTTGCGGATCGTGGCCATCGCCTCGCTGACGGCCGACCTGACCGACGAACATGAGGCAGAGACAGGCCTCAGGCAGGAAGGCGGTTTCTATGCGGTGCTACAGTTCACGACCAAGCTGGGCGGTGCGGTGGGACCGCTTTATGGCGGCTTTGCCCTCGACCTGGTCGGGCTGGAGGAAGGCATGCGGCCGGGAGCGGTGGAACAGTCGGCGCTCGACGCGCTGGTCCTGATCGGCGCCGCCGCCATCGTGCCGCTGATGCTGATGGCGTTTTTCTTCACCTTCCGCTTTTCGATGACCGAAGAGCGGCTGCGGCAAATCCAGGCGCTGATCGCGCGGCGGCGGCAGGACCAATAAAAAGGGGGCCAAGCGGCCCCCTTCTCTAATTCCATCTGGACCATCGCGGCCTATCTCGCCGCCTCGCCCTCAGCCTCACTCACCCGGTACAGGGAAGCCGCGCTTCTTGAGGATATATTTGACCTCCGGATCGCGGCCGCGGAATTCGCGGTAGGCTTCGGCGCGGTCGGTTTCATTACCCGTGCTCAGGATGATGGAGCGGAAGCGCTCGGCGGTTTCGGCATCCCAGGGGCTGCCGGCTTCCTCGAACGCGGCCCAGGTGTCGGCATCCATCGTTTCCGACCAGAGATAGCTGTAATAGCCCGCCGAATAGGCGTCTGACGAGAAGAGATGGTTGAACTGCGGCAGGCGGTGCCGCATCACGATTTCCTTCGGCATGCCGATTTCGGCCAGCGTCTCGCGCTCGAACGCGTCCGGATCGGTGACCGGGGTTTCGCGGTTGTGCAGCTTCATGTCGACGATCGCGCTCGACAGATATTCGACCGTGGAGAAACCTTCGTTGAAGGTTTTCGACTTGTTGATCTTGTCGACCAATGCCTGCGGCATCGGCTCGCCGGTGTCGGCATGTTTCGCATAATTGTCGAGAATATAGCGGGTCAGCAGCCAGTTCTCGTTCACCTGGCTGGGATATTCGACGAAATCGCGCGGCGTGCCGGCGAGGCCCGGATAGGTGATGTCATAGTTGAGATAATGCAGCGCGTGACCAAATTCGTGGAACAGGGTCGAGGCATCGTCGAGGCTGATCAGCGTCGGCTGTCCGTCGCCGCCCTTGACGAAATTATTGTTGTTCGAGGCCAGAACATAGCGGTTCTTGCCGCCCAGATCATGCTGGCTGCGATAGGTGGTCATCCATGCGCCCGACCGTTTTCCCTCGCGGGCATAATTGTCGAGATAGAAAAGACCGACCAGCTTGTCGCCGCGCTTCACCTCGAAGGTGCGCACTTCGGGATCGAATACGGGAACGCTGCCGGTATTTTCGGTGAAGGTCATGCCGTACAGCTTGCCCGCAGCATCGAACATCGCGTCGACCATATTGTCGAGCTTGAAATAGGGTTTGATCTCGGCCGCATCGAGATCATATTTCGCCTTGCGGACCTTCTCCGCATAGAAGCGATAGTCCCAGGGCGCGATGGTGATGCCGGCGCCTTCCGCGTCAGCCACCGCCTGCATGTCGGCGACTTCTTCCTTCACCCGGGCGACCGCCGCGGGCCAGACCTTCATCATCAGCTCCATCGCCGCATCCGGATCCTTCGCCATCGTGTCGGCCATGCGATAATGGGCGTGGGTCTTGAACCCGAGCAGCTTGGCGCGGTCGGCGCGGATCTTCAGGATCTTGGCGATGGTCGCGTTGGTATCATTCTCGCCGCCATTGTCGCCGCGGTTGATATAGGCGTTGTAGACCTTTTCGCGCAGATCGCGACGGGTCGAGTTCTGCAGGAAGGGCTGCATCACCGAACGGGTGTTTTTCAGCGCCCAGCCCGGCTTGCCCTGCGCTTCGGCAGCGGCCTTGATCGACGCGACAAAGCTGGCGGGCAGACCGGCCAGATCGGCTTCGTCGGTCAGAAAGATATAGGTTTCCTCGTCAGCGAGCACCTTGTTGGAAAAATCGTTGAACGCTTTCGACAATTCGGTGTTCAGCGCGATCAGCTTTTCCTTGTCCGCGCCTTCGAGCAAGGCGCCGTTGCGCACCAGCTGTTCGTAATTGCGCTCGACGAGACGCAGCTGCTGCGGGTCGAGACCGGCGGTTTCGCGGTTGTCATAGACCGTCTTGGTCTTTTCCAGCAATTTGGGATCGAGGGTCAGCGCGTCGAAGAAAGCCGAGACCTTCGGCAGCCACTCGCCCTGGATTTTGCGGATTTCCTCGTTCGACAGGTTGCTGCTGTGGACGCCCCAGATCGCGAACAATTCATTCGCGTCATTTCCGGCCAGTTCCATCGGCAGGGTAAAATTTTCAAAGGTCGCGGGCGCGGGATTGTCGCGGATTGCGACCACCTCGGCCTTGACCTTGTCCATCGTCGCCTGAAAAGCGGCGGGGAAGTCGGAGACCTGGATCTTGTCCCAGGCCGGCACGCCGTCATAGGGACCGGTCCAGGGCTGGAGCACGCTATTCCCGCTGATATCGGTGGGGGCAGATTGCATCGCGCTCATTTTGTTCAGTTCGGCTGTTGTCATTTTTTTCCATGATCGTCGACGAGAGCGGGCGTCGCGCCAATCAGCGCGGCGCTGGACACGCCCAGAAAGATTTTACGGGTGGATATCGTGAATCGCATGTATTTTTCTCCAAATAGGGACCCGCTCTCGCGGATCTCGCAAAAGCACCTGATGTGTATTTGGGACCGGTCTAGCCAAAGCGAAGCGGAAACGCAAAAAGGTTGCGTTGGAAATCAATTATTAGACGAACGGCTATTAGCTGTCGATGAACGACATCGGAAAATATGGCTATTCCGGTCTCTCGGCGAGCAGGGCGCGGACCAGCGGCTGCAGATTCTCGTCGTAGCGGGCGAGCATGACATGTTCTTCGGCATTTTCGAAATGGCTGACCAGCTGGCGGCCGTTCCAATAATGCAGCGCGATCGCCGGCGGATCAGCAACGATCATGTTCCGGCCATCGGGATGTTCCG
The DNA here is from genome assembly GCF_013265645.1 of Sphingopyxis sp. BSNA05. Classification (NCBI taxonomy): domain Bacteria; kingdom Pseudomonadati; phylum Pseudomonadota; class Alphaproteobacteria; order Sphingomonadales; family Sphingopyxidaceae; genus Sphingopyxis; species Sphingopyxis sp. BSNA05. The sequence goes on from NZ_PYIA01000061.1 coordinate 29,929, forward strand.
GATCGATCGGATTGAGATCCAGCGCCACCTGCGGCGCGGTAGAGGCGCAGATAGCCAGGCTGATATCGCCCCACCAGGTTGAAATATTGCGGTGCAGATGGCCGGTGATCATGCCCTTGACCTGATCATGGCCAGCGACCGTGTCGGCCAGCCGCGTGACCCACGGCTCGTCGGGGTGGGTGGTCATCCACTCGATGCCGCTCTCGACCGGCGGGTGGTGGAGGATCAGGATTACCGGCTTGTCCGTTTGCTCGGACAGCCGCGCGGACAGCCAGGCGGTACGGGTTTCGCAGAAAGCACCGCCGTGCCGCCCCTCTTCCAGCGTATCGAGAAACAGCAGGCGGAGTTCGGGCGTATCCACCTCATATTGCACGAAGCCGTCGGGAGCGGGTACATCGGGAAACTGCTTGTGGAACGGCGCCCGCAAATCGTGGTTGCCGAGACACATGTGGACCGGAAAAGGCACCACGGACAGGGCATTTTGCAACCGCTGGTAGCTTTCCTGATCACCGCGGTCGACAAGGTCGCCCGTTGCCAGCAACAGGTCGGGCTGCGGAGTCATCGCGCAAATCGTCTTGATCGCCTGGTCGAGCCGCTTGCGGTTGAATTCTGCCGGATTGTCCGGGTCAAAGCCCAGGTGAATATCCGTGATCTGCGCCATCAGCATGGACGCCCTCCCCTTTTTCCCTCTGCCCTATTGCCGGGCAATCTGTTTCTCCGGCTTTGTCTGTTTGTCTTTCTGCTGTTCCTTGATCAGCCAGGGCGCTCCGTCATCGGCATGATAATCATGGCACATCGCGCAGGTCGACGGCACGTCGGACGCTTGCTGGAATTCGCCGCCATGACATTCGCGGCAGGTCTTGATGCCCGGCAGCAGCAGATCGGTGGCCTGTTTGGACGCCGGTGCATTATGACAGCTTTCGCAAGTCTCTTCTTTGTGCGCGTCATGGCTGAACCAGCCCTTGTGCATATAGCGGTCGGTCTGGGTCACCGGCTTGATGCCATAATCGACCCGCCCGCGCGCGGTTGGCGGGGTCACGCCGTGACAGTCGAAACAGGCCCCGCCGCGCGAGAAAACCTCGCTGATCGCCAGATTGGCGCGGCTCGGGCGGAAGCGGACGGCGCGGGCATAGTCGCTGGCGACGCGGATGTCGTTGCTCTCGCCCGGACGGCGGCGCGCCATCCCGCCAAGATTGATCGGCCGGGCTGGCCCGGTGGACCGATAATAGGCCCTGAGATCGGCCTGGACCATCGCCGGTTCGCCATGGCGCAGGGTCCGCACCGTCCCGCCGATTTCGTCAAAGGCCAGACTGTGGCACATGCTGCAGTCTTCCTTCATGTCGACCGGTTCGAAGCGCACGCCCTTGGGATCGGGCGTGTGGCAGTCCTTGCAGACGAGCGAAGGGCCGAATCCAAAGTCGACCGCCAGACGCCGGCCCATTTGCGCGACCCCGCCGGTCTTCGACAGATGCAGGTCATGGGGGAATTTCAGGCCGTTATTCTCGGTCGGCTTGTCATCGAGCGAGACACGTTTGCGCGGCGGATTCTTGCCGCCCGGACTGACCAGCACGGCGGGCCGGAATTGCGGATGTTCGATGCCGAAGTCCGACGCATTTTCCAATTTTGTGTCGGTCAACCGCGTGTCCATCCCATTGTGGCAATCCGCGCAGAATTTTTGCGCAGTGGGTTCCATAGCACCGGCGCCTTCATGCTCGCTGTGACATTCGACACACCTGCCCGGCGGCTTGTTGAACGCCGAGGCGAAAGCGGCGCCGATCTTGCCGAAGCCCTCCGGTTCGCCGCGCGCGGTCAGCAGCCGCGGCTTGGCGGCATGGTCGTGGGCGTCATCCTCGTGACAAGTGAGACAGGTCTTGTCCTGCACCGTGACAAAGGCGTCGACATGACAGGCCTGGCAATCCTGCTCCAGCCCGTGATGGGCGCTGCTCAGCGCGCCGGCCGACCACATGGTGTCGGCGTGGAACTGGTCGGGCCGCTCCTCGACCCCGCGCCAGGTCGCCCAGGTGTAGATCGGCCAGACCAGAAAAGCCGCCAGCACCAGCGCGATGAAACCCCAGGCGCTGACCCTTTTGCCGGGCAGCAATCCCTTGAGAGTGTAGAGCGACGTTTCACTGCGCGCTTCGGCGGAATCGGACAAGGCCTCGACCCGCTTTACGGTCAGGACAATATCATCGCCTTCTTCGCTGACGACGATGACATGACCGCCGAAACCGATTTCCGCGCCGGCGGACGGATCAATAGTGACAGAGATCCGGTGCTTGCCGTCGAGCGTAAAATTCTGCCCCGACGTGCTTTCGACAATGATCTGCCCATCATCGCGCCTGCGGATGACAGCGTGATGCGGATTGACCGCGAGATCGGGCAAATGAATCGCATTTTCGGTGCTGCGGCCGACGCCGATTTCATCCGAAGAAAACGGTTTGGACCGGGTAATCTCCCGGCCGGCGGCAGTGGTGGTGATCTGGCGAACAATGAAGGTCATATAGGTCTCTCCATCCTACCAGTAGAAAAACACGCTGATGATATGCGCGGTGAGCGAGGCGATCAGCGCGAAAGTCATCGGGACATGGATATAGAGCCAGACCTGCAGCATCGCCTTGAGCTTCAGATGGCGGCGGACGCGGCCCAATGTCGATTCCTTTTTCTCGAGCAGGGCCTCGACCTTGTCGAGCGGATCATCGCCGCCCATTTTCGGCTGATAGGCCCGCTCGCGGCGCAGGTCGGCCTGCGCCTGACGGGTGGCGCAATCGGGATATTTGCCGGAAATGCGGCGGAAGAAACCGCCGCCGAACGGATCCTGTTCGAGCGACTGCAGCACCAAAGTGGCATGTTCCGACGATAGCGGCTGGGCCGCTTCGTGCAGCTGCCGGTCGAGCGAACGGAGATTTTCGAGCATCTCGGTCTCGGTCATCTCGTCGCGATTGTCGGACAGCGCCTTGGGAATGGTCACATAGAAATAGATGCCGACAATCCCGGAAATGATCACAATCATCATGAACAGATAGGCGGCGGTATGGATATTCCAGCCGAGCTGGAAACCGGTGTGCAAAGTACCGATCACGATCAGGCTGAGGCCGAGATAGATATGCGCGGAGGTCCACGCCTTGAGCGACCATTGGCCCGGCGTCATCGCCCGCTTGCGCACGCCCAGCATGGTCAGCCACAGGATCAGCAGCGCGCCAATCGTGCCCAGCGTATAGCCGTACCAGCTACCGCCATTGTGGCGCGGCGACACATCGACAAGCAGATAGCTGACGATACAGACCAGCATGATCGCCGAGGAAATCTTCAGCCAGCGGAAACCGGCATGTTTCAGAAAGCCGTCGTGCATCGCGACTTTCTTGCGGTTTGGCGGGGCGGGGATGGCGTTGCTGGCCATTATAGGGCTCCCCCCTTTGCTGCGGGTTTGGTGGCCAGTTCTCCCGTTCGTGCTGAGCCTGTCGAAGCACCGCGTCTTGCCATCTGTCCTTCGACAAGCTCAGGACGAACGGGATGTTGCAGAAACAAACAATTCACACCTCTTCCCCTTCCAGCTTGGAGACGGTGAGAAATTCTTCCGGTGCGACGCGGATCGCTGCGCCGGTCGGACAGGCGCGGACGCAGGCGGGTCCGCCCTTGATCCCGGCGCACATATCGCATTTGATCGCTTTCTTCGGCTTTTCGACCGCCGGATCGCTATGCTCGGCGCTCCAGACCTTGTCGGGCTCGCCCGGCCCCGGACCGGCGCCAAAGAACAGCCAGCTGAGCAGGCCCGGCTTCTTGGGTGGCACCTTGTCCATGCGGATCACCCCATAGGGGCAATAGCGCTGGCAATTGCCGCAGCCGATACAGCTGTCATCGATGAACACCTCGCCGTCGGGACCCCGATGGATCGCGTCGGGCGGGCAGTCGGACATGCAGTGCGGATGCTCGCAATGGCGACAGCTGGTCGGCACGTGGAGATGGGCGTAGGTTTTGCCCGCCTCGCGGTCGAGCCGCGACAGGCCTTCGTGGCTGTCGGCGCAGGCCTTCTCGCAATTGTCACAGCCGACGCACAGATTCTCGTCGATCAGCAGCACGTCGGTGGCTTCGCCGATACCATTGTCGACGAGGAAATTGGCAATGCCCGAATACATGTCGACGACACCCGAAAAGCTGTCCTTCTTCGCTTCGACAAAGGCGTTGATATCCTGGCGCGCGGCCATTTCCTGTTTCGCCTTGCGCATCAGGTCGGGGTGGGCGTCGAGCACTTTCTTGAACGCGTCGCCGCTGATCTTGATCACTTCCGACTTGATCGCCGCCTTGACCGTCGCGGTGCGATAGCCCCCGGCGATCAGCGTCATTTCCCCGACATAGGATCCGGCCGGCAGATAGGAGAGAAAGACCGGTTTGCCGCCGATCTGTTTCTCGACCACCATCGAACCGACGCGAATGACGTAAATATCATTGCCCTCGGCGCCTTCCTCGATGATCGTCTCGCCAGCACGGACGTTGATGATCTCGCTGGATTCGACGACCTCGGCAATATCCTCCTTGGTCAGGCCGGAACCGAACATCTGCAGCAATTGCCGCTCGGTGGAAATGCGGGTGATGGCGCGTTTGGCCGCCGGCACCGATGCCTGCAGTTTCAGCGCAGCGGTGCGCGGGATTTCCACCACGATAACATCCTCGGCCGCCTTGATCGTCGCCCCGCGACGGCGGCCGGAAATCAGGCCAACCTCGCCGAAGATCGAACCCTGTTCAATCGGCACGGTGATCGAGGGGTCGTCAGGATTGATCTCGACCACGACCGAACCCTGGGCGATGGCGAACAGCGAACTGCCCGGATCGCTGCGTTCGAAAATCGTCTCGCCGCTGCCATAGCTTTGCGGCTCGCTATCGAGCATGAATTCCCGCATCTGCAAGGGCGAGAGCTCGTTGAGAATGGTCACATTGGCGCGGAAGAATTCCAGCCATTCATCGACCGTCCGGCCTCTGGGCAGGCTAGCAAATTTGGCTTCGAGTATGGGCTCGTCGGCGGGCTTCAGATCGCTATTGCCGTTGATAAACTCGATGACATCATAGCCCTGGTTCATGCAGTGCTTGATCAGCGGATAGCCGGCGAGCGCGCCGATGACATAAATGCCCTTCTTGGTGCTTTCGAAGGCGGGCGACAATTTGGGATAGGCCTCGCGGTCCTCGCTGGTAAATTCGATCCCGCATTCCTCGACAAATTTGCGCGGCGGCGCGCTGCCCATGCGCGCGATGATCCGATCGCATTTGATCACTTCCTGGCCGTCGCGGGTTTCCAGCACCAGCTCGCCATCCCTGACCTCGGCCGGCGTGGTCTCGTTGCGGATCATCACCTTGCCCTGCTCGCCCGCTTCCATCAGCAGCTTCACATTGGCTTTCTTGGCCCGGGCAAATTCGGCCGAGCGGTTGAGAATGGTCACGACATTGTTCTGCGCGGCGTCGGCCGCCAGCCCCAGCGCATTCTCGATTCCCGCATCACCGGAACCGATCACGGTGATATGCTCATCATAATATTCGCCAGGATCGTCGAGCTGATATTGTACCAGCTTGTTGTCGCCGCCGGGGCAGCGCATCAGATTGGGATTGCCCTGCGTCCCGATCGCCATGACGATGGTTTCGGCCAGCACCGTATCGCCGTTTTTCAGGGTGAGCGTGAAATTGCCTTCCTCGCCCTCAATCTTCACCGGTTCGGCATTATACATGACATTGACGCCGCGCTCTGCGGTCTGCTCGTCCCAGGTGCCGAGAATATCCTCGCGCTTCCCCGCGTCAAAATCCATGTCCGAGCGCAGCACCAGCTGGCTCGGCGTCGCCATGACATGCTTGCCCTTCTGATATTTGTAGATGGTGTCGGAAAGATGGTCGGTTTTTCCAGCAGCACATGGTTCAGCTTCAGCTGCGCAGCGCGCCCAGCCGCGCTCATGCCCGCTGGTCCGGACCCGATAATGACTACTCGAAACTTGTCCGACACGCGCTTGCTTCCCCCCTTTGCTTCTCCCGACCAACGCACCCTCATACGTCAAAGCGATCCGGTTCAGCTTGTAATTCGGCTTTAGCGCGACCCAAAAGATTGAACTTTGGCAGTATCTTACCAAAAAGCCCCTCCATTGCCAGTGCAAAATGTCACAGCTATCTCCGTGCTTGTCAGGCAGGGAACGGCTCCTTATCCCTGCGCGGGAACAAGGACCTGCAAAACAGCTTGAGGACAGACCATGGCGAAACCAGCTCCATCGATGAACATCAGCCGCATCGCGTTGATAGTTGCGGCCCTGCTGGCGCTGGGAGCGGTCGCTGTGCAGGTCTATCGCAGCATGAATGACGAAACCGGCGCCAGCACCACGCTTGCCGGGACCGAGACCGAAACGGCGCCCAGCGTCGACGAGGTCATCGACGGCCTTGAAAAGAAGCTGCAGGAAAATCCTGACGATGCGGAAAGCTGGCGGATGCTGGGCTGGAGCTATTTCGAGACCGGGAAATTTGCGGAATCGGCTACAGCGATGAAGCGCGCGACAACGCTCGATTCCGACAATCCGGAATATTGGTCGATGCTGGGAGAAGCCCTGGTCATGACGAGCAACGGACAGCAGGTGCCCGCCGATGCCGCGGCCGCTTTCCGCAATGCCCTGAAACATGACCCGAAAGATCCGCGCGCGCGCTATTTCCTCGCGGTAGAGAAAGACATGGCCGGCGACCACAAAGGCGCGATCAACGACTGGTTCGCCTTGCTTGAAGACACGCCCGCCGACGCGCCTTATGCCGCGGATATCCGGCGTGTCATCGGGCAGGTGGCAGAAAATGAAGGCATCGACGTAGCCGCACGGCTTGCCAAGCAGCCCCAGCTGCACCAACCGGCGGCATCACCACCGACGGCCCCGCAGTCGCCACAGCGGCGATTCCCGGTCCCAGCCGCCAGCAGATGCAGGAAGCCGCCGCACTGCCGCCCGGCCAGCAGGAAGCGATGATTGCCAATATGGTCGACGGGCTCGACAAGCGACTGCAAGCCGACCCCAATGATGCCAACGGCTGGATCATGCTGATCCGCAGCCGCATGCAGCTGGGCCAGACGGTGCAGGCAAAGCAGGCACTGGATCGCGGGCTGAAGGCGTTCAAAAATGATGGTGCAGAGGCGAAGCGGATCAGGGAAGCGGCGGCGACACTCGGCGTCTAGCCAAGAATCTACCGCTTTTTCTAGCGCAGCGGCGGCGCTGATTTCTATCAAGGCGTCGGTTGCCCGCCTGCAACATCATGCGCGAGAAGTTAAGTTACATCTATTTACGCGGCATATCATTGTGTCGTCGGCATAATTCTCTATTGCTGGACGGAAATGGCCTAATCGCCGCATAGATTTTCAGTCCTCGAGAAAAAATTTGAATACAAATATGATTTTGATAGTAGCATCCTCACCCGTAACAATCGTTGAATTCTCTTGACCGACCTGTCCAAACAAAGACTAGATCGCTTCGTGCTGATCGTAGCCAAAACGCGGCGCCAGATATCCCAGCATTTCTTTGACAATCTGGGCATTCCGGCCGCGCCCTGCCTCGATATCCTGCTGGCACTGCATTCTGCCAAGGCGCGCCGATGAACGAAGCGGAAATTTCCGACTATATCTCCAGCGGGTCTTCGGTAACGCGCCGTTATCTCGATCTGATGGTCAGCAAGGGACTGATTGAAACGGATGACGGCAATATCCGGCTGACCGCCAGCGGTAACAAGGAACTGGACGGCGTCATGGCGCAATTTCATACGGATTTCATCGAGCAAGTTCTCTAGTCCGGACGTCCTGACAGGAGGCCGACCGCGTTGCGCGCCAGCCCCTCGGCATCGCCGGCGCTTGCCAGCAGAACCAATCGAACTGGCGGCCCGGAACACTGATTCCACTTTCCCGCGAAATGATTTCCTCAAAGCGCCGGGTTAAATCCTTCACTTTGCCTTGGCCATGTCCTCTCCCCAGGGGGAGAGGACTATGCCTACCTAAACAAAGGTTCGCCAAAGCTCCGCAGCTTGCGGCTGTGCAACGTGCCCTCATCCGCCTCTTTCGCCAGCAGATCGATGCGCGCAGGCCGATGGCGAGATGCTGGCCGACCCGCTCCTGATAAAAGGCATCGGCCATGCCGGGCAGCTTGATTTCTCCGTGCAGCGGTTTGTCCGAGGCGCAGAGCAGCGTCCCGTAGGCACGCGGTAGCGATAGCCATTGGCGGCAACCGTGGCGCTTTCCATGTCGATGGCGATGGCGCGCGACTGGTTGAGACGACGGGCGATCTGCTCGAAGCGCAGTTCCCAGTTGCGGTCGCCGGTGGTCACCACTGTGCCGGTGCGCAATTGCTGCTTGAGCTTGGACTTGTCGATGCCGGTCTCTTCCTGCACCGCCTGGGTCAGGGCAAGCTGCACCTCCGCGATCGTCGGCAACGGGATGCTGGGCGGCAGCACGTCGTCGAGCACATTGTCGTCGCGCAAATAGGCGTGGGCGAGGACATAGTCGCCGAGCCGCTGGGTCCGTCGCAGCGCGCCACAATGGCCGATCATCAGCCAGACATGCGGACGCAGCACCGCGAGATGGTCGGTGATCGTCTTGGCATTGCTCGGGCCGACACCGATATTGACCAGGGTCACGCCGGGACGGCCGTCGCCACGGACCAGATGATAGGCCGGCATTTGCGGCGGCTTGGCAATCGGCGGGGCGGACGGCTTGCCATCCTTGCCGGTGATCCGGTTGCCCGGCTCGACCAGTATCCTGGCCTTGCCCGCTTTGACTTCGGCGAGGCCATATTCGATAAATTCATCGACATAGCGCTGATAGTTGGTGAACAGGATGAACGGCTGGAAATGGCCGGGATCGGTGGCACAATAATGGCGGATCCGATGCAACGAATAGTCGACCCGTTCGGCCGTAAACAGGGCCAGCGCAGAGGCTTCCTCGCCCTGAAAAATCTGGCCACCGTCGACGATCTCGTCATTGGTCTTGACCAGATTCGGCGTGTGAAAATAATTGGGGAGCTTTTCCTTTTTCGCGCGGTCCAGGCCAGCGCCCGCATCCTCCAGCGCGAAGGCCAGCGGGATCGGCGTGTCGGACAGCTCCACCCAGATTTTCGCGGTGAATGTGCTGTCGATCCGCTGCAGCTGGTCCAGCAAATATTCGCGGTACAGCTTCGGCTCGGTAACTGTCGTGCGATATGTGTTGATATCGGCGAGATGGCCGGACGCCAGATGGCTGGTCTCGGTCGCCTGATCGGCGGGGATTTCAACGCTGATCTGCGGATACAGGCCCTGCTGCCGGTCATCCTTGGCCAGCTTCGATGTCGCGTAGCGGCGAAAGCGGGCGGCGGTGATTTCAATTTGTTCGGCGTATAGTTTTTCAAGCAGGGCCACGGCTTCAGCAGGCGTGGCGCATAGAGTAGATTGGGTTGTCATGCAGTCTCCGTTACAGTTTCAACCCTTTAACGGAAAAACCGGACAAAGGGAAAAACTAACTACGGGATAGATCGAGAAAGCGGGCCGCCGCCTCGAATTCGGCTTTTTGCGATCCCGCAGGGCAACCGCCTGATCGTCGCGCCCCCATTGCCGTTCCTGCCAAAGCTCTTCGAGATTAACGAGAGGCCAGAGCGTTTCGGTATCCTGATGCTGCTCCACCAGCGCCAGAGTTGCGATCAGCGAGCCGGACAGGCCGACAAGCGACAGCATCGCGGCGATGGTGAAGCCATGCTGTGCCTCGACCGCCGCGGTCAGACGGGCAACAGTTTCTTCCGGCTGTGCCTGATAGCGGATGCCGTGGATCAGGTTAAACCCCACATCATAGCGTTGCCGCGCCCATTCGAGCAGCGGGTCCCAATGCTCCGCCTGATGATCGATCAGCGCCTGCTGCCCGTCATCGGCGCGATAATAGAGCATGTCGCTGTCGGCAAAAGCCGCGATACGGGAGACGATCCGCTCACGCTCGTTGCCAACCTGGTCCAGCGCGCCTTGCGCAAGAGCCGTGAGCGGCATCGAAGCCGGGACAATATCCTCTTCCTGCGCCGCCCATTCCGCCGCGACCGCGTCGGCAAGCGCGGGGGCCGGGACAGCCAGGGGATTACGCTGCGGCGTCTTCATAGGACGCCCGTCGAGCATTATGGCAAAGGCGTCACCGGCCGGCGACACCGATGCTTCCTTGTAAAATCGCTTCATGGGGCGTCTGCGGCTTCCGCCGCTTTCGCGATTTCTTCTTCGGCAACCCGCGCGCGGATATATTTGCGGATGATCCAGACCGGCAGCACCCACATCTGCGCCAGACCGATAATGAGCAGCACATAGCCCACCGGAGCCGGAACCGGTGGCAGCTTGTCCAGCGCGATCGCCAGACCCAGCATCACCAGCACCACGCCGAGCAAGCGAATGATGCTGATCAGCCAGTGCACGGCTTTCGCCTGTTTTTCCTTCTCCGGATCGGGAATATATTCGTCGCGTTCGGCCTGCTCTTCAATCGGATCGGTCATCGGTTCAATATTCCACTCAAGTCGGCCATAGTGGCCGCTACTATTTCTGCGCCGGCATCGATCAGTTCATGCTCGTCATGATAGCCCCAATCGACTCCGACAGGGCGCACGCTGGCGTTGACCGCCATCGCCATATCGAAACTGGTATCGCCGATCATCGCGGTGGTTTCCGGCGCCGCACCCGCTTCGGCCATGGCCAGTTCGACCATCGCCGGATGGGGTTTTGACGGATGCCGGTCTGCCGTCTGCAGGGTTACAAAGCGGTCGAGCAGGCCATGGGCTTGCAGCACATGGTGCAGACCGCGGTCGGACTTGCCTGTGGCCACGCCGAGAACCCAGCCGGATGCTTCCAGTTCTTCCAGTGTCTCGAGCAGCCCGTCATAGAGCGGCTCATGCACGCCGCCCGCCTGACGCATTGCGAAAAGCCGTCTTTATAGGATTGGGTCACCGCCGCGATGATGTCCTTGTCCCCTTCCGGCAGCAGCCGCGACACCGCCTCGATCAGGCTGAGGCCAACGATCCGCCGCACCTGATGGTGATCCGGCGGGACCAGGCCGTGTTTTTCAAATGCCTGATCCATCGAGGCACAGATATTGGCCTGACTGTCGACCATGGTGCCGTCGCAATCGAAAAGGGCCAGCTTGTTGCTCATGTTTCTCCGAATTCCTGCATCAAATGGGCTATCGCCCGCCGCCCCGTGGCATCGAGCGCAGCGGCGGCATTTTTCCGCGCCTCAGCCGGCTTGTTCTGGCCAAGCTTGGCGGTCGGGCGCCACGCCAGTATTTCCATCTCGAAGCCGACAATCGCATCGACCATCCTGTCAAATTTCGCGGCATCCATCTTGTCCCGGTGCCACGGCGTTTTCGGTGCGAGCTTGGCTTCATTTTGGGCCGACAGATCGTCGAGCAGGCTGATCAGCCCTTCGCGCTCCATCTGTCGGACCGTGCCCTCGAGCTCCAGCGCCAGATAATTCCACGTCGGCACCTGATCGTCGAGGCCGTACCAGTCCGGACTGATATAGCGTCGGGACCGTTGATCACGCAGAGCGCCTTGTCACCGGCAATATGCCGGGTCAGCGCATTGCCGCGCGACAGGTGAAACTGCAGCGCCCCGTCCCCGGTTGAAAAGACCGGAACATGCGCAAC
>NZ_PYIA01000062.1:0-23435 GCF_013265645.1 Sphingopyxis sp. BSNA05
TTTGACGACCAGCAAAGTGGGGCCCGTATGAGCCGCGTCGTGCTGATGAAACGTCCTCTAGATGGATGGCCGGATTCGGTCAACATAGTTTTTGCATTTTTGTTGCAAAAATATTCGTAATTGCTCTGTAAGACCATGTTTCCGGCGATCAAAAGGCATCACGACCCCTGCACCATGTTGAATGAAACTGAACCACTGGCCGACCACGGCAATTTCGGAAATCGTGTAAGGAGCGCGGTTTTCTGGCGTTCGGGCACCCAGATATTGTCGCAAATCATTGCCTGGGGCGCGACCCTGGCGGTGATCCGCATTCTCGATCCGGAAGATTATGGTATTTTCGCGATGACCCAAGTGGTCCTGGTTTTTCTCAGTTTCCTGAACGGCTATGGCCTGGTCAGTTCGATCATCCAGGCGGAGAAAGTCGAACCGATCCGGATTCGCCAGGCTTTCGGCATGCTGTTGCTGCTCAATGGCGGCATCGCGATCCTGCAGCTGCTTCTAGCCTCCTTTGCCGCCGAATATTACCGGCAGCCGATCGTCGGGGACCTGCTCCGGGTGCAGGCGCTTATCTTCCTCGCCACCCCGTTCATGGCCCTGCCCGAAGCGCTGCTGACCCGCGATCTCGAGTTCAAGAAGCCGGCGATCATCAATCTGGTCTCGGCGGTGGTCGGTGCAGTCACCGCGCTATATTTCGCCTATAATGGCTATGGCGTATGGACCCTGGTCTATGCGCCGCTGGCGATATTCTGGAGCCGCGCGATCTGCCTCGTCATCGCGGTCAAATTCTACATATTGCCGACCTTCAATTTCAGGGGCGCTGGCGCCATGTTCGGCTTCGGCGCGACCCTGCTCGCCAGCCATCTCTTCTGGACAATCCAGAACCAGTCCGACATTTTCATCGCCGGCCGCTATCTCGAGCCATATGAACTGGGCCTCTATGCAGAGGCGCTGTTCCTGACAACGATCTTTGCCGCCAAATTCGTCCCGCCGCTCAACGAGATTGCCTTTCCCGCCTATTCCCGCCTGCAGTCGGACCCGCGCGCGCTCGCCTGGTCCTTTCTCAAGGCGATCCGGCTGATCATGCTGATCTCCTGCCCGCTATATTTCGGTCTGGCGGTTACCGCCTATCCGGTGGTCGAGACATTGTTCGGCCCGAAGTGGACCGAGATGTCGCCCTTTGTCGCGATACTCTCGCTGGCGATGCCGATGATGACGCTGCAGATATTGTTCACCCCGGCAAACAACGCGCTCGGTCGCCCGCAAATCACCGCCCGGACCAATATGTTCGGCGCGATCCTGATGCCGATAACCTTTCTGATCGGTATCCAGTTCGGCGTTTGCGGTCTGGCCTGGAGCTGGGTCATCGCCTTCCCGCTGCTGACGATCTTCACCTTTTCCCAGTCGAACCGTCATATCGGCATCACCGCCTGGGAGATTGGCAAAGCCGTCTGGCCGGGTCTCTCGGCCTCCCTCGTCATGGCGGCCATAGTCTATATTGTGGATCAGATGCTGCCGGAGATGATCGTCTATGCGCGACTGGCGCTGCTGGTTGCCACCGGCGGAGTCGCCTATGCCGGACTGCTCTATATTCTGGCGAAGCCGACCTTGATCGAGGTGATCCAGCTCATCGTCCGGCGCAAACCGCCGGAGCCGGGCCCGGCAAATCTGGAGGCCGAGTCGATATAGGCCAGAGACCGACGGCCATCGGATTGCGATCGACACGGCGTCGCTGCGCCATGCGCCTCATCAAAATGGCCATTGCCGAAAGGCGATCAACAGCCCAGCGTCGGGACATGGCTCATATTCTATCGCTCGCAGCGGGCACATTGCCCGAATTTCAACCCGAAGAAGTTGCGCATGCCGCAGGGCACGCGGGCTTCAACCATGTCGGCTTCACTATCGAACCGGAGACATGGACAGCAGAGAGCATGCGCGCAACCCGCGCCGCGATCCGGACCCATGATCTGTCGGTGCTGGACGTGGAAGTCGTGTGGATAGCCGAGGGCGGCACGCTGACCGATGACCACAAGCTGATCATCGACGCAGGCATGGAACTGGGTGCCGCCAATATACTGGTCGTCAGCGCGGAGCCGGATAAGGGAAGAACCGCCGAGGCCCTGCACCAGCTGTGCGAATGGGCCGCGCCCGGCCAGATGCGGGTGGCGCTGGAGTTTCTGATGATCACCGCTGTGCAGTCGATGGGGGACGCGCTCGCCATCATCCGGCAGACGGACCATCCCGCCGCAGCCCTGCTGATCGACACGATTCACTTCCAGCGGGCCGGGCATAGACCCGGGGAATTGGAAGAATTGGAAGCATCTTTATTGCCCTACACGCAGATCTGCGACGGCAAGCGGGATTGCGCGGCGCGTTTGAAGCCTATCTGGAAGACGCGGTGGATTTGCGCAGCTGTCCGGGCGAAGGCGCGCTGCCGGTGGCCGACATCATAAGGGCGCTGCCGCGCGACATAGCGCTCAGCTTGGAGATCCGCTCCAAAACCTATCGGGATCGATTCCCGGATGCGACCGACCGCGCAATTGCGGTGCGCGGGGCCAGTCTGGAATATCTCAAGCAAAGCGAGATTGCCGTGCTATAGGCCCCGCGCCTCAGGTCGACTGGATATAGTCCCGCATCGCCGCGGCTTCGCTTTCGATCTTGTCGATCCGATATTTCACCAGATCACCAATCGAGACAAATCCGACCAATTTGCCCTCTTCAACGACCGGCAGGTGACGAATTCGTCTTTTTGTCATCAATGACAGCGCGCCCATGACGCTTTTGCTGCGTTCGACGATGATCACATCCGATGTCATCACATCGCGCACGATATGATCCATTGCACCATGGCCAAATTTGCGAAGGCAGTGAAGAACATCACGCTCGGAAAAAATGCCCACGACCGCTTCACCATCGAGCACCGGGAGCGCGCCGATGCGCCTTTCTGCCAATATTTCGATCGCCTGCGACACCGAAATATCTGCGGTGCAGCTGAATATTTCGCCGCTGCGTCCCTGCAAGATCGAATCTATGGTCATGGCACCTCTCCTCGCTTCTGATTCTGTTTATTGCATGCTTATAACATATTTTTGAAAGTGATGGCGCTTGATGGTAACAGGATTCCCGTCCAATGCACTGAAAACCACCGGAGTCCCCCTTGCCCCAGTATTCCCGTCTTGACGATCCACAATATGCCAGCCTTGCATGGGCGCGATACTGGCGCCTGATGCGCGGAATGGCGCTGTTCACCCTGATCTGCGTCACCATCTCCCTGGGCATTCTTTTCTATCTGCACGGCTTTGTGTCGATCCACATGTATCTGGCCACGGCGGCGGGGATAGCCTTCGCGCTGATGCTGATGGCCGGCCTGATGGGCCTTGTGTTCCTGTCGAGCGGCACCGGCCATGACGAATCGATCGACGATCCTGTATCAAAGGAAATAGACGCTGATGGGTAAAGATGACCTCGAGGAACTGGCCAGGATGCAGCCGGTATTGCGGGTTGCGCCACAACCGCGCGATCTGAACAACAATGGCCATATATTCGGCGGCTGGGTGCTGTCGCAAATGGATATCGCCGGCGGGATCATGGCGGCACGCGTCGCGCAGGGTTCCACCGCAACGGTGGCGATCGAGGCGATGGAATTTATCGCCCCGATCCTGACGCGCGACCTGATTTCGGTCTATGCCCGGGTCGACCGGATTGGCAGGACATCGGTTGCGATTCGGCTGGATGTTATCGCGTCGCGCAATCTCGGCGAAGAGCGCGTCCCGGTAACCAGCGGGCTGTTCACCTTCGTTGCCTTGGATGAAAATCACAATCCGCGCGTGATCCCCGAAACGTCTAGGGAAAATATCTCGGCTAGAGACTATTTAAGCCGCTCGACCCGATAGGTCAGCACCCGCTCGCTATTGGGCGGCACGGTGACCTCCCAGATATCCGTGCCAATCTTGCGCGTGAACCTGTGACTGGTTTTCCTGAACCGCTCGCTATCGCTGCGCAACAGCTTGATTTCCACCTGCGCGGGTAGCCGGGACGCATTGGTCAGGGTTAGCCGCATGTCACGCGCGTGCTTTTTCTCGTCATCAACCTGCGCCAATTGCTCGACAATCATCTTCACCTGGTCGCTTGAACCAATGGTGACCTCGACCAGCTCGTCGATCGCCTTGTCGTCAAAACTGCCTTCGCCGAGCAGCATCCGCGCACCGTCAACATTCCGGAACGCGATCAGTTTCCCCGCAGGTAGCGGCACACCCAGCTGGTCCCGCTTGCGGTTCTCGAAACGCAGGGTAGTCGCCAGTGATCGGGCCGATTGGGCATTGGTCGCCCGTATTATAGTTCCAAATATTTGCGTGAAGGGGATCGCCGATTTCTCCAGAAACGCAACCTGCTTCTGGCTTTGCGCCGCCACGGTGACCGGCACCGGTATCCGATAGAGCTTGAGATCACCGAGGTCCTCCTGCTTCGCCATCACCTTGCGCGCCGTGACCGTTATATTGTCTGCCATCATCGCCGGGGCAGGTGGCGGCGGAGGAGGCGGTGGAGGTGGAGCAGCGCCAAAGGCCTCGCGCCGTTGCACATATTGCGCGATAATATCGCTGCTTGTTCCGTCGGGCCAGCAAGCCAGGTTCACGCTTCCGCCACTCGCCGGTGCTATATTGTCGCGCCCCTTATTGGGTTGGCCCGCCACCGTCTGGGTTTGCGCCTGGCCGAAGGATGTTTCGTCACCATTGGCCAGCGTCACCCAGGAGAAGAGGTTCAGGTGCGAACCCTCGTCAGAAATATCGGCGACATAATTGGCCTGCCAGTCGAAGCCGGTGGCCAGATAGGATAATGTCACCGTTGCGCGGGTTGCTGTCTTCACCCTGCTTTTCACTGACAATGTAGGTTTGGCCGAAAGACCTTCCGGTATCGCCGGATAGACAATGGCCTCGTTCAGACCGGTACATTGCAAAGCTTCGAAACCTTCGGCTGTTTGCACCACCATCCCGCCTGTCGCATCGGTCCGGATCATTGCATCGAACGTTTCGGTTTTCCGGTAGCAGCACTGGTCCGCCGGATTGTGACGCCCTGCCCCAAATAGCTGTTGAGCAACGCCGACGGCGAAAGCAGCGCCGCATCCCGGTTTTCTCGATGATGTCATCCGGCAGACCGGTAACGATCGCCGATTGCGGAATAATCCCCCCAGCGACTCCTTCGAACCGCAGGTCCACCTCGCCCACCGGCAAGTCAATCGTGCGCTGTTCGGTAATCAGCGCATAGCCGCCAAGATAGCGAAGGTTCATCGCATTGTTCGGTGCGCGGTTGGGATTGCGGTAGACGGTCACCGAGACCGATCCTGGCCCCTCGGATGTCACGACCTGATGCGCATGACCGGATTGCGCCGCGGCGGGAGCCGAGACTGCAAGGATCAGGAAGGCGAAAAATGTTCGCCGCACCATATCAGAACCGGGTCTCGAAAACCGCTGTTACTGTCGTTCGCCCATTGGCGGGCACGGGCACTTTCCAGACAAGCGAATCGGATGACCGCCGCTTGCTCGTCATGCTCTCGCTCACGATACGCGTGTCATCCCAGTAAAAGTCGAGGCCGTTCTGGATCAGCGACACCGTAACCGCATCGGGCCGCGCATTGCTGATTTCATAAGTCATGCTGGTGCGCCATTTCGATGCGGACAGGCGCTTGCGCTCGGTAACGGTTGGTTTGACTTTGACATCAAAGGCCTCGCCGGTCTTCAGCCCCAGTTCCGACCCCATGGGTGTGTGGCCGATATTATTCTCGCCGATGAATTGCGGCTGGCCGGATGCATCTTTCATGTAAACCCGCACGGTACCTGCGGGCAACGCATCGCCCAGCCCACCGTCGCTGGAAGAGCTGAATTCCAAGACCGTGTCCACGCTTTGCGGCTCGTCTTGGGTGCCAAGCCAGCGATTGGAATATTCATAGGTCTTCTGCGCCGGCGCGCCGGTTACATCCAGAAAGCTGACCTGTTTGGTCTGGGCATTGGCGATGGTCGTGCGCGCCGCCAGCGGATAGAGGTAGAAATCGCCCAGCATTTCCCGGTCGGCCGATTCGATCCCTGCGCTGCGGATATTGTTTCGCGACGAATAATTGTTTCGACCGATCACGCCTGGTGTCCCGGCGACCAGCAGGGTCTTGGCGTTGTCGAAGGTCGTACCGGTATTATTGGTCAGCGTGACCCAGCCCTGCACATCCATCTTGCCGGCCTTTTCGTCGAACAGGGCGACATAATCGGCTTCCCAGCCCAGCCCCGATGTCAGATAGCTGAGCTGCGCAGGTCGCGTGCCTGCGCGCGAACTGTTCAGGGTCACCGACAGGGTTGGCCTGGCCCGCAAATTCTCCGGAACCTTGTCGAAAATCACCCGTGTCGGCAGGCGATCATCGCGCAGCACCTCGATCCGGCTACCGATTTGCAGCACCACGCCGCCATTGGCGGCCAGCACCTTGGCCCGTTCGCGGGTTTCTGATCCGGTAGCCGGGTTGATCCGGACGATCGTTACCGTTTCGCCAACCGCCTTTTCCATCAGCTTGGAGGGGGACAGAAGATCATAGTCGAAATTCTGCTCGACGATGCCGCTATTCGGAGCGGTGAAACTGACAGTTTCCGCGCGGATCTGCCCGGATACGCCAGGGAAAGACTGGATCGAGCGGCCTGCCGGAATATTCAGCTGCCGGACATCCTGAACCAGCGCCAGATTGCTGTTGTATATGGTGACCGAGACGTCACCCTGGTCTGAAGACTGGCTGATCGCCGGTGACGCGGCGGTCACCATCAGAAATCCCGCGAAAATAAAAGGCCGCATATTGTCTCTCCCCTATCGAAACATGACGCTAACGCATTGAAAATGAACCTGAGCTAAATAGTCATTGCTCCGGTCCGGAACCGTCCAGCGGTGCCAGCCAGCGGAATCTTGCGCCAGCGCCCGGAATGACCCTGTCAAATTCTTCGGCCACAACGATATTTTTCGACATCAGAGCCTCCCGTGCTACCGCCCGGTCCGGGGCGGCGCCGCTCATTCCCAGTGGCAGGGCGATCCGTTCCGAAGCCAGATGATCAAATCGAGATTTTCGCTGGAAGCCGGATCAATCGCGCCGTCTGCGATCCTGACTTCCGGCAGCGCGACCGCCGGCGGTTGCAGCCTGATCACCCAGCCCTTGGCCCCCGCAGCGACACGCTGCTCCAGCGCATAATAGGACGCGAGCGTGGCGCCGGGTAACGGCTTGGCAACGACCATGGCCCGCCGCTTGCTGCTGTCCAGCGTGACATCATCGACGGGCACCCCGGCAATGAGGGCAAGATTCTCCCGCAAGCGGGTCACCTGGATTTCGGCTTCCCGGGCCTGTGCCTGGGTTTTGGCCGCAGCGAGCTCGGCCGACTGGGCATCTTCCCCGGTTTCCACCTTGAACTGGTCGACATTGACGGTGATCGACCGGCCCAGCGTGCGGCTCAGCACCCGCGAGCTCTGTTCGGCTGCTCCGGCGATAATCGTGGGCGTGAAGACAGTGGCGTTGACGGTGATCGGGTCGGCATCGAAATCGATCTCGATCTGCGAAACGCTGGCGCGCTTGCCGAACTGGTCCTTGATATAACCGTTGGCGGAGCGCGAGACATTGGCCTCCCAGGCAATCTGGCGGAGCGAAAGGCCGAGAGGAATCGCCAGCGCGATGAACACCACCACCATGGCGGCGATCTGGAACTGCGATTGCCGTTCGGACAGATAGGAACGGAAGCCGTAGAGCCACGCCATGGCGGTCGCGGTCAGCGCAATCGTCATCAGGTTGGTGAAAAACAGCAGCAGGGAGCCACCGAACACGGCCCAGTTGAAAGTCGCCAGTCCGAAACCGACCACCGCCAGCGGCGGCATCAGGGCGGTAGCGATGGCGACGCCGACAATCGTTCCCATCCGTCCCCGGATCATCGCATAGGCACCGGCCAGAGCAGAGAAGAGCGCGACCAGCAGATCGAACAGATTGGGCCGCGTGCGCGCGGCGATTTCGGCGGTAACGGTTTGCAGCGGTGACAATGTAACCACCAAAGCGGCGAACAGGATCGAGATAATGCTTCCCAAGACGATCGCCTTGCCGCTCTCTCTCAGCCAGGCCGAATCACCGACGGCCAGGGCAAAGCCCGCTCCCATGATCGGCCCCATCAGCGGCGAAAGCAGCATGGCGCCGATTACGACAGCCGGAGAGGACAGCAGCAGGCCGAGAATCGCGATACCTGCCGACATCGACGTCATGAACGCGAAATGGGGCGTAAAACCGCTGTCTTCCCGGACTTTGTCGATCACCGCCTGCTGGTCGACATCGGCCCGGACGACCATCCGCCACCAGCGGCGGAACAGGCGAATGCTGCCGGTGACCGGATCCAGCGGTCCGGATGAGGGCTTGGGTTTCAACTCTGCCGGACTTGCCGCATTTGCCTGATCGTCTGTCATCGAGTCACTTTAGCCGCGAAAAATGTCGGCGAATAGTTAAAGATTACCTCCGGGGTAGTTGAAAAATGAAGGGTTACGTCTTTTATCAGAAAACTGTACCACCTATATAGATCACAGCGGCTATGATGCCGCGCCAGGAACTCTTGGGAGGAGTCATCCTATGCCACGTCCCGAAACCGATATTGCCGCCACGCGGGCAAGAATCATCGCTGCCGCCGACAAGATGATCGAGGAAAGAGGCGCCATCAGCTTCACGATGAGCGATCTGGCGACCGCGGTCGGCATGTCGCCCTCCAATCTCTACCGCTTCTTCGAAAACAAGGACGCGCTGGCGGAAGCATGGCGGGAGAATGGTTCGCCGAATTGCTGGCGATCATGGAGGAACTGGTTTCCGCCGACATGCCGGTGGAAGAGAAGCTCTACCAGTTTTTCGCCCGACGCGTCGTCATCAAACGGGCGCGTTACGAGGAAGATCCTGAACTTTTCGAATCCTATATGGAACTCGGCAACGAGCATTTCGAAGTGATCAAGGGCTATGTCGATCTGGCCGATCACTATATGGCCTCGATTCTCGCCGAGGCGATGGACAAGGGCTATTTCAAGGGGCTGGACCTCGATACGGTCGTATCCCTGGTCAACACCATGATGCAGCCCTTCTGCAATCCCCAGCTGATGATGCAGATGATGCATCTGGCGACCGAAGATCGTCTCCGGATCGTGATCAACACGATCCTGAGCGGCCTGCAAGCAAACAGGGACAGTGCCGCCAAGCCGGAACTTTACGTCGCCAGCTAGGCGTCTTTCGCCAGCCACTGTTTCATCATCGCCGGTGGCGGTGACGGGTTCATCTCGCTTTCGTCCAGCGCGGCCAGAGCGCGCCGGCGGTCAGCATCGGTAAAACTGCCGGTGGTCAGGCAGAATTCCACCATATTGCCATTGGGGTCGCGGGTGTAGACCGAGTGGCACCAATTATGGTCGATCTCCAGCACGTCGAGTCCGGCCGCGTTCCATTTCTCGCGCCAGACGACGAGTTCCTCGGGCGTGTCGACAGCGAAGCTGTAATGGTTGGTGCCCTGGGGCGTTCCGGCGGCTTCGTTGAGGTCGAACTTATATCCGCCTTCCCCCGGCGTATCCATCAATTCCCAGAAGGCGATGAACCGGCTGTCGCCGCCGTCCATCCTGTAAAAGAAATGCTTGCCCCAGCCGCCGCCCATGACCGGCGCGATCTCTACCTTGACCAGTTCGAAACCCATGACGCCTTCGTAAAAGGCGTGGATCGCCTTCATGTCCTTCGCCGCGAGGGCGAGATGGTGGTAGCTCATGGCTTCGCTCCCTTCCGTTTGTCGACCATGCCCATGACATCGGCGGTGGCGCCATCGGGGGCTGGCACCTCGACGACGCGCTCCGGCACATCGTCAAATTCCAGTTTCAGCGCCCGGCTCATCACCGCGTGCATCATATAGGTGCAGGTGATGTAGGTGAGCTCGAGTATTTCGACTTCGCCGAGATGCTTTTTCAGCGCCGCGAAGACACCGTCGGGCACCCTGCCCCGCTCCAGCACCAGACAATCGGTATAAGCGAGCACGGCGCGTTCGACATCGCTGAAACAGTCGGCGACCTGCCAGTCGGGGATCGCCTTGACCTGTTCCTCGGAATAGCCCTCGAAGCGCATGGCCTTGCTGTGCTGGGAATAGACAAATTGCGATCCCACCGCATAGCCGGCGCGGATCTGGCCGAGTTCACGCAGCTTCGGGTCGAGTTGACGTCGGGAAGAGCGGTAGAAACCGAAACCCTCGCTGATATGTTTGAAAGCGTCGGGGACCTGGGCGAAGACGGTCCACCAATTTCCCGGTGTCCCGGTTGCCGTGCCGGGTTCCGCCACCGGATCGCGATCGCCGAACAATGTATTGTAAAGACCGAGGACATAGTCGTCGGTGACTTCTGCTCGCGGTATTTCGCGCAGTCGGGGCATAGAGTCTCTCTCCTATGCCCCGACTATGCACAATTTGATGCGGCTGACTAGCTCGCGAGATTCCGCAACACATAATGCAGGATGCCGCCGTTGAGGAAATATTCCATTTCATTGGCGGTATCGATCCGGCAGATCGTCTTGAAGGTCGACTGCGTGCCGTCGGCGCGGGTCATTTCGACTTCGACTTCCTGCAGCGGCTTCAGCGTGGCAACACCCTTGATCGTAAAGCTCTCGGTGCCGTCGAGGCTGAGGATCTCGCGATCGGTGCCTTCGACAAACTGCAATGGCAGGACGCCCATGCCGACGAGGTTCGAACGGTGGATCCGTTCGTAGCTTTCGACGATCACAGCGCGGACGCCGAGCAGATTGGTGCCCTTCGCCGCCCAGTCGCGGGAGGAACCGGTGCCGTACTGCTCGCCACCGATAACAACCAATGGCGTGCCGTCGGCCTTGTGCTTCATTGCGGCGTCGTAGATCGGCATGACCTGGCCGTTATATTTGGTGTAACCGCCTTCTTTGCCGTCGGCCATTTCGTTTTTGATTCTGATGTTGGCGAAAGTGCCGCGCATCATGACTTCGTGGTTGCCGCGGCGGGAGCCGTAGCTGTTGAAGTCCTGCTTGCTAACCTGATGATTTTTCAGATATTCTCCGGCAGGGCTGTCCTCCTTGATCGCGCCGGCTGGCGAGATGTGGTCGGTGGTAATGCTGTCGCCCAGCAGCGCCAGCGTCTTCGCCTCGATGATATCGCTGATCGGCTCCGGCGTCATCGTCATGCCGTCAAAATAGGGCGGATTGGCAACATAGGTCGAGCCGGCGCGCCACTGATAGGTGTCACCACCGGTCACATCGATCGCGCGCCACTGCGCATCGCCGTCATAGACATTGGCATAGCGGCTCTCGAACATCTCGCGGTTGACGAAGCTGTTGACCATGTCGGTCACCTCGGCGTTGGTCGGCCAAATGTCCTTCAGGAACACATCCTCGCCATCCTTGCCCTGCCCGATCGGCGTTTCGTACATATCCTCGCGGACCGTGCCCTTCAGCGCATAAGCGACAACCAGCGGCGGCGAAGCGAGATAGTTGGCGCGCACGTCCTGCGACACGCGGCCTTCGAAGTTGCGGTTGCCCGACAATACCGAGGCGGCAACCAGATCATTCTCGTTGATCGCCTTGGAAATCGGCGCCGGCAATGGCCCGCTGTTACCGATACAGGTGGTGCAGCCATAGCCGACCAGGTTGAAGCCGAGATAGTCGAGATCCTCGCTCAGCCCCGCCTTGTCGAGATAGTCGGTGACCACCTGCGATCCCGGTGCCAGCGAGCTTTTCACCCATGGCTTGCGCTGCAGACCGCGTTCCCGCGCCTTGCGCGCGACCAGACCGGCGGCGATCAGCACCGTCGGGTTGGAGGTGTTGGTGCAGCTGGTGATCGCGGCAATCGCGACATCGCCATGGGCAAAGCCCTGGTCGCTGCCCTCGACGTCGACCCGCTTGCCGTCATCATCGACGCCAAAGACCTTCTTGAGGTCTCGGTTAAACTCTTCGTCCAGCTCGGCCATCGACACGCGCTGCTGCGGCAGCTTCGGTCCGGAAAGCGACGGCACAACGCTGCCGATGTCCAGTTCCAGCGTCTTGGTATAGATCGCGTCCTTGGTCGTCTCGTCATAGCGCCAGAAACCCTGCTCCCGCGCATAGGCTTCGGTCAGCGCGATATCATCCGCGCTGCGGCCGGTCAGTTCGAGATATTCCAGCGTCTTTTCGTCGATCGGGAAATAGCCGCAGGTCGCGCCATATTCCGGCGCCATATTGGCGATGGTCGCGCGATCGGCGAGCGACAGTTCCTTCAGGCCCGGTCCGTAAAATTCGACAAAGCTGCCGACCACGCCGACTTCGCGCAGCATCTGCACGCAGGTCAGCACCAGATCGGTCGCGGTAATGCCCTCGGCCAGCTTGCCGGTCAGCTTGAAGCCGACCACCGGTGGAATGAGCATCGAGACCGGCTGGCCGAGCATCGCGGCTTCCGCCTCGATCCCGCCCACGCCCCAGCCGAGCACGCCGAGACCGTTGATCATCGTGGTGTGGCTGTCGGTGCCGACGCACGTGTCGGGATAGGCGACCATATTGCCCTCGGCATCCGGCGAGGACCAGACCGCCTTGGCGATATTTTCCAGGTTCACCTGGTGGCAGATACCGGTTCCCGGCGGCACAACGGAGAAATTGTCAAACGCCTTGCTGCCCCATTTCAGAAATTCGTAACGCTCCATATTGCGCTGATATTCCAGCTCGACATTATGCTCGAAAGCCTGCGGCGTGCCGAATTCGTCGACCATTACTGAATGGTCGATGACCAGATGCACCGGCACCTGCGGGTTGATCTTTTCAGCATCGCCCCCCAGCGCCTTGATCCCGTCGCGCATCGCCGCGAGATCGACCACGGCCGGCACGCCGGTAAAATCCTGCATCAGCACGCGGGCCGGACGATATTGGATTTCCGCCGCGCTCTTGGCTTCCTTCTGCCAGTCGACCACCGCCTGCGCATCCTTCGCGTCCACGGTAAAGCCGCCATCCTCGAACCGCAGCATATTCTCCAGCAGCACTTTCAGCGTATAAGGCAGCTTGTCGATATTGCCGAGCTTTTCCGCCGCTTTCGCGAGCGAATAATAGCTATAGTCGGTGCCGTTGACGCTGAGCGTCGAGCGGGTGCCGAGGGTGTCTTTGCCGGTGGTTGTCATGGGTCTTTGCTCCGTTTTCTTATCGTTGGTTCAACCGAGTGGGGAGAGCGTTGCAGGCAGCGCAGACGGTTGATGAATCAGGTTCGGGAGCGCTTTAGCTTATGAGGAGGGATTGTGGAAGGGGTAGAGAGCCGATCCGATGGTTCATTTAACCCGATCGCTTGTTACTAGTCACAGAGTTATATACAGTTGAGTTTCGCAATTGGGGGTATTGGCAATGAGAACTGAAGTTGGCAACTTAGACGGGACACCGAAAAACAGTTATTTTGGTCAATAATGTCAGACTATGACTTGGAAATGAGTGTCTGCGAATTGATCGACAACTCAATCGACATTTGGAACAATCGCGGCAAGAAAGGCAAGCCCATAATTGACGTACATTTTAATATCGAACAGCAAATAATCTCAATTGTCGACAATTGTGGTGGGATAAAGGAAAGTCAGCTTGATAGTCTGCTTGCTCCAGGTGCAAGTCAAAACTCACCTGACGACGAAATCATCGGTATTTTTGGTGTGGGGAG
Source organism: Sphingopyxis sp. BSNA05 (assembly GCF_013265645.1). Taxonomy (NCBI): domain Bacteria; kingdom Pseudomonadati; phylum Pseudomonadota; class Alphaproteobacteria; order Sphingomonadales; family Sphingopyxidaceae; genus Sphingopyxis; species Sphingopyxis sp. BSNA05. The sequence continues at coordinate 13,677 of NZ_PYIA01000062.1, forward strand.
CAAACGCGCCGTCGTAGCCTTGGGCAATGACATCGAAATTCGCTCTCGATTCGGATCGAAGGAAACTTTCTCTATCAAAATCGACAATGAATGGCTGGGCGACGATCGATGGGAAATCCCTTATTATAAGGTCAATGAAATCAATAAGGGTACTACAGAAATCAGGATTCATTCTCTTCGATTTGGTATATCGGATGGTACAATTCACAGTCTACGTGAACGATTAGGGTATACTTACTGTCAGTTCATAAAAATGGGCTGCCAGATTAGAATCAATGGGCAACGGTTGGTCGCATCGCATTTTGAACATTGGGCGTTTCCGAGCGGTAATCCGCCACGCCAATCTTTATTTTCACACCAAATCGACGGTCTGGGCGAGGTCAACTTTGACATCAGCGCGGGACTAATTCTGGATCGAGATCCAGAAACAGAAAACTACGGCGCTTATTTTTATTGCAACGATCGACTTATTTGTCGTGATGTCAAAGATCGTCGTGTCGGTTACAATGTTCCGGGCGAACTAGGCGTTCCGCATCCAGATGCTTCCTTATGTCGAGCGGTGATTAGAATCAACGGTCCAGCCAAATTAATGCCGTGGAACAGTAGCAAAACTGACGTTAACTTTGACCACTCAACAATTGGCTATTTCCGACCGACGATGATGGAGCTTCTTAAGCATTATAGCTCGCTTTCTAGACGTCTTAAGAAGGATTGGGACAGACAGGTTTTTTGTAAAACCGAAGGCGACGTTGAGATCTATGACAATGCCGATCCGGAAAAAGCAAAAACCGTGCACCTACCGACTCTCCCAAGAGTTAGACAATCGACCGAAGAAAAAATTCTAAATAAAAATAAAAACAAAATCGCCAAAAATCCTTACTTAAGGGGGATTATTGAGGGAATAGTTGCGGCTGATTTAGTGCAAAAAACAAAAATCTCAGCACATCCAACCGTATATCGCTAATATTAATCGATAGCAGTTATGAAATTGCTTTAAAGGAATTCATGGTCCATCGGATCGATTTATTTCCAAAACGTGAATACCCTGACACTACAATCAAGAATATTTTTCAAAATCGCACGGATGTGTTGGTTCATATTAAACAGAAAGTTTCGTTTACTACGAAAGAGAATGGCTACCTGAACGCAATATCATTTTATTACCTCATGCGCTGCAACCTTATTCACGAACGCGCAACAGCAGATGTTTCTGATGCTGATATCGCAAACTTTAGGCACGCGGTAACGATGATCCTAAAAAAGCTGTTTAATATAAAGCTATAAACCACGAAATTACGATGACGGGGTACTAAAGAAACAAATCGCAATTTAGCAGTCTTACGGAAGTTCGCGGGCCTCAGCTATCTTTGTCAGATTACGGTGACAGTTTACCAAATGCACTAATTACCGATCGGACAGGACTTTTCTGGGCGCTCGGCTTGATGGCTATGCCCCGTATGGCCGAACGTCGGCACATTGTTTTTGCTGGAGCGGAGCTGGAGTGAGGGTGGAGCGGGGCTGGAGAGAGGTTGTCCAGATAAGCGGCTATCATTCGGCTTCGCGCGCTTGCGAACCGACAGGCTTTCCCTGCCCTTCAATGCCTCAGTGGAACTTCCGGTCCTGCCCAACATTGGTCTCCGGGTTCTGGGCATCTTCATAAGCGGACACAAGCTGCTTGGCCAAACAGGTATCAAGCAGGGTCTCCAGATCACCCAGATCGAGCACTTCTTCTTTCCAGTGCAGGTCGGCGGCTTCCAGCGCATCATAATAAGGGCTTTTGTCGGCCGCAATTTGCTCGGGGATCGTTTCAAGGCCGGGAAGGCGATAACCGATTTTCGCGCACAGCACGAAATAGGCCAAAGCTCTGGAGGTGCGCCCATTGCCATCCGTGAACGGATGAATCCAGTTGAGCCGCCACATGACATAGGCACACAGGTGCAGCGCGGGTTTGTCGGCAAAATTGTCCATCACATAGTCGCACATATCATCGACAAGCGACGGAACCAGATGGGCATCCGGTGGCACATGTTTGCTGGCGCCAATTTCGACACCCGCTGGACGATAGGTTCCGGCATGCGATGACAGGCCCTCCAAAGCCAGCCGGTGCAGATCGAATATCGTTGAATTGCGCAGACGAAACGGGCGGTTATCGCGCACGACTTCGTCGATCAGATCGAGCACACGGTCGAACTGGGCTACGGCATTTTCGGATTCGCGCTGCGCTTTTGCTTCGGGATCGGTAACAAGCGAAGGCTCTGCCGCCTTGCTGTCCCGATCATGCGTGCCCATCAGCCTTGGCTGGTGCCGATTTTGTCAGCGGCCCTGTCGACCATCGCACGGGTGACACGGTCATTTTCGATATGGGCGTTGCCATAGGCAAAGCTGCGCCGCTGCGCTTCTTTCTCGGCCTGCGACATTTCGCGTTTTCGCGCTGCCTCGATCAATTTTTCCAGATGCTCACTCATAAGGTATATATGAATCCGCTGTGGACCATTAGCAACAGCAAATATCGCAAATTGTGATAATCACTGGAAACTATTTTGTGGCTGTTGTGTGATGTGCTGCAGTCTGATGCGCGCTTTTTCGCATGTCTCGACTTTGCTTGACACGAACGGGGATGTTTTCTGAAATTACGGTGACCGTTTACTAAATGCACGAATTACCGATCGGACCGGACTGTTCTGGGCGCTCGGCTTGATGGCCACGCCCCGCATGGCCAGTCGCTTGTTCTCCGCGCTTGACGAGGAGCTTTGGCCACAAGCACCGTTGCTTCTGCAATGCGCAGGGCTCCGCATCGCGTGCGGAGCACGGGTGGGAATTACGGTGCCTTGACTGACTAAGCCGGGGCTCTCGCCGGATGAACTCTCTGGTTCTTGGTTTATGTAATTTCTGGCTTCTTTCGCCTCAGAGCTTGGTCACAAATTCCCGGGAACGAAAATCAAAACAATATAATGGCGGATACCGTTCAGCAATGATCCCAGAATTGTTGTATATTCCAACACATTCAACCGTCTCGCCATAGACCCGAATTCCAAATACTTTGTTTTCAGGGACGTTCGCAAAATATTCTGGATAGTCTCTCTTTACAAGATTCTTCGTTTCTATAAATAATTTGTCAGTCTCCTTATATCTATAAACATAATCTTTTTCACACTTCATCGTGCATCCCGAAAGTGCAATCAAAATAAAAACGGATAAAACCTTATTATCATTTCAATCTCCCGATGAATTACGGTGACAGGTGTAACAATCCCGGCATTATGTAGGAGTTACAGGAAGGTCAGCAGGAACACGGGGTAAGGCCCGTGGGTAAGCTGATCTTATGTATCTTGGGGCCAATCGCGCTCGTATTGAGCGGGGCGTGCCCAATGCGTGTTATAGTTCTCGGTATTGAGATGACTATTGGTCGTGATCTCAAAACAATAATAAGTCCTATGTTCGAGTCCAAAACGACATCGGTAAACAACGTATCCACCGATGTATGGATATCGTTTGGTGTTGTCGTACCCGTTGATCCGTACCGTGTGGATGGAACCGGCATCCAAATAAAATTCGGAGAAATTTCCGCCACTAAATTTTTCAGGAAGTCGCGGCTCTGTAAGCGATTGGCTCCTGACCCGCAGCACCTTAACGGGAGACCGGCCAATGTTTTTCAGTACAGGAGAGAAATGAATAAGATTGCTTGTAGTGCTTTTTTCTCCAGTTTTCAGGTTTACGACAATCTGCCCTCTTTCCGCCTCCCTAAAGCTGATAAGCGCATTTTGGGAGGCGTTAGCAGCGCGCCTAGTCTCGGCAAAAGTCTGCCAAATCAACCAAACGCCAACCACGCTGAGAATTATCCCCAATACGGCGGCAAGGCCCATAATCTTGGTCCAACTCGCCATAGATTGTTGAGCCTCCAAATCCTCACGAGCATAATAGGTATTGTCATGGGTTGGTTCGGGCAGGCTTTTTGCTGGCGGCGCAGTGACCCCGCTACCGTCAAGGGATGGGGCTGGTTTCTGACTGGGGTTGTCAGCGGCTGTTGTGGTTGCGTGCCGTTGATCTATTGGATTTGGTGAAGCCATAGTCACCATTCCGGCTAATCCTAATGAAACTAATCCGATAACTGCAAGGATTGGACTCCAATAGCCTCTAGGCATTGCAGCATGAACGCGGCTGTAAATCCGCCCCTGCTGATCTTGTTGTTGAGATTGCGCTCATTCTCTTGAACGCCAATAGCCGCCAGCTTTTCAGCAAGTTGAGCATAGGTGATTCCCCGCCGTTTCAACTCACCCTTTAACATATTTTTGCGCGAGTCTCGAACTCGACATTTACCGGATCGTCTTTTCTGGTCGCCATGGTACTATCCTTTGTCATCATATATGGTGATAATACTCATTGAAATTGGTTATATCAACCCCTATATATGGTGTATTAAATAACCATATACGATGATAAGCATGAAAACCAAAGGACAACATTTTTTACTTTCAGCCAAAGCGCGGACTTTGAGCCTCAAGACCGTTTTTACAATGGGAGAGGACAAGGCCTACAATCTCTTTTGTCAAATGCGCTGGCCGGAAACCGATGGTCAGGCCGTTTGCCCTCGCTGTGGTTGCATTGATACTTACAACATCAAGTCGCGCCGCCAGTTCGAGTGCAAGGCTTGCAAGCACCATTTCTCGGCATCGAGCGGCACGATCTTTTCCAACCGCAAAATGTCCTATGTCGATCTGCTGGCCGCTATCGTGATATTCGTGAACGGTGCAAAGGGCGTTGCTGCGCTTCAACTCTCACGCGGTCTCGACTGCCAATACAAGACCGCTTTCGTCCTTACGCACAAGCTGCGCGAGGCGATGGCGATTGAGCAACAGGGCCGCAAGCTGGACGGTATCGTGGAAATGGACGGCGGTTATTTTGGCGGTTATGTGAAGCCTGAAAACCGGAAAGCAGACCGCAAAGACCGCCGCCTGAAATCAAACCGCTCGGGCAAGCGCGAGTGCGTTGTCATCATGCGGGAACGTGGCGGCAAGTCGCTTTCGTTCATTGTCAAAATGAAGGTGATGCCGCTCCTTTCGTCCGCGATCATGTCGAAAACCTTGCCACCATCTATGCCGACGAAGGAACGGGCTGGGATGCCCTTCACGCTGGCTGGGATACAAAGCGCGTCAATCACTCGGTTGCTTTCATGGATGATGGCGTTTGCACCAACCAAGCCGAAAGCTACTTTTCACGCCTTCGCCGGATGGAAGTGGGAACGCACCATCATATCGCAGGACCATATCTCAATCAGTACGCCAGCGAAGCCGTATGGCGCGAAGATCACCGCCGCGTCGATAACGGACGGCAGGCCAGCATGGTTGCCAGTGCCGCGATGCGGTCAGAAGTTAGCCGGAAATGGGCTGGCTATTGGCAACGCGCGGCCTGACTCGACTCTTAGATTAAGCGCCGCTAGCTTTCCGATTTCTGACCATCTGTAAGGAAATTGGAATGTCCGACCAACAAACTAAAAATCCCTCCTTCGCGTTTGCATACTATGCTGCGAGCGCTGCAACGACAGCGATTCACTCGCTTAGCAGGGCGGGGCTTATCGGGAAGCAGGAGATAAAGGCTCTTTCGGAGAACCTTGAGTTGTGTCGAGGATTGTTGGGAAGCGATCCCCATTTGAACGACTCTTTTGAGGGTCTATCTGCTCTTTTGAAGTCCGCTGCCCATGCAAATAAGAATTGAGAATCTCATTTTGATTTTTAATATGCTCTGCGAGTGTCAAATCAGCCATTGCTAGTTCCTTTCTCATTAGTTTCAGTTATCGATCAATCGACCACCGCTTAGGGTGGCCATCATGGAGCACAACGCCGCGCCCGGCCCGATTGGTCAGGGCGCTGTTGAAGCTGGCCATAATCCTTTTTAAATCGTCATAATGCGGCTCGGGTAGTCTTTGCCGTTCAAGCGCCTCAATTACTATCTGGCGCGTTGTGAGCGGCTCGGTAGCGTCTCGCAGCACTTCCAGCGCAGTTTGCATCCCAGCGCCCCGCCTTGACCATCTGGACGGCTTGTGCGCCTTGCGAGGCTTTACCCCGTCGCCGGTCCAGTCCGGATTGAACAGGTGAATGACGGCTTCCAGATGCTCAAGATCGGCGCGGTGCTTTTCCGCTTGCTGCTCGGCCTTGCGGACTTCGCCCATGACCAGCGCATATTTGCGGTAAAGAGCGGAGAGAACATGGGGTTCGGCCATCCCGCCTTATCCCAGCTAATCTCACTTTATCCCAACGGATTGTTCCTGTAACTGATACATAATGTCGAACAATCCCCAAATAGAGGGCTAACAAACCCTCAGACATCCCCGTTCTGATGGCGGAATATGCCGACGATATTCACGCTTTCGGTTGAGGGCGCAATCCGTTTGCGCGCTTTGTCGGGTGTCTCGACCTTGGCCTGTCCTGAGCGCCTGCCTGAGCAGGCAGCCGAAGGGCTCGACACGAACGGGGGCGGGGAGCGCTCCCTCGTCATCCTGAATTTATTTCAGGATCTCGTGAGATTGGGCTGTGCCGGTGGGGGTCCTGAGCCGAAGGCCACCGCAAGGTAAACGAGTTCAGGATGACGATGATTGAATGGACGGGAACGCGTATTCCCTGCCCTATTTATCTGTGCCCCTGCGAAGGCAGGGGTCCATCTCGTGAAATCGCCGCGTGCCTGATGGTGGATTTGCGCACGAACTAAAGTTTAGCATGCAATCCTCGCTGACCCTCTCGCCGCGTGAGCAGAGATGGACCCCTGCCTGCGCAGGGGAACAAAGATTCCACATGCCCATTCTCCCGATCCAACACCCTTTCCTACACACCGGCGCTTCTGATATGGATTCGGCATGGCTAGGAAAAAACGAACGGGCGCGTTGCGCGCGCGCCCTCGTCATCCTGAACTTGTTTCAGGACCTCTTGAGATTGTGCGCTGCCGGTGGGGGTCCTGAAACAAGTTCAGGATGACGACTTTTACTACGACCTTCACGATTATGACGACGGTGAATATGGCAAAGAAACCCAAGAACCTACCCATGAATAGCCCCCGCAAACCCCGCCACGACGGCTGGACCGAGGCGCGGAAGAAGACGTTTCTGACGGTGCTGCGCGAGAGTGGCTGCGTGATCGATGCCTGCCGGGTGGCGGGGATGTCGGATACGTCGGCCTACCGGCTGCGCGAGCGCGATCCGGAGATCGCGGCGCAGTGGCAGGACGCGCTGGAGAACGGGCAGCGCGGGCTGGTCGCGGTGGCGCATCAGCATGCGGTGGTCGGCAAGGAGACGATCATCTACCGCGACGGCGAGGAGATCGAGCGGCGGGTGGCGCCGTCGGATTCGCTGATGGCGCTGCTGATCAAGCGCGGCGATCTCGGCGGCCGGATCGGCGCGCGCACCGCCGACCAGGTGATCACCTGGGAGGAATGGCAGGACGGCGTGCGCTTTGATGGTGAGGGCAACAAGATCGACGAGCGCGAGGAGGCGGAAGCGATACGCAAGTCGCTCGACCGGAAGCTGGGCGACATGCGGATGAAACTGCTGGCGCGGCGGGCGAAGGAGGAGGAGCGGCTGAAAGCGCTGGCCGCGAAGGTGGGGGAGAATGAGGGGGATGATGGTGCGGGGTGAGAGCGTGGGGGGTGAGCGCACTCGTCATCCTGAACTTGTGCTTTTCTCGTCATCCTGAACTTGTTTCAGGATCTCGTGAGATTGCGCTGTGCCGGTGGGGGTCCTGAAACGCGTTCAGGATGACGACGATGGTTACACACACTGTTCGTGCTGAGCTTGTCGAAGTACGGATGGGTCGCGCAAAGGGTCCTTCGACAGGCTCAGGACGAACGGCAGCGCGCTGTGCTCCGCGCTTGACGCGGAGCTCGGGCCGTAAACGCCGGCGGTTCTGGAACGCGCAGGGCTCCGCATCAAGTGCGGAGCACGTCCCTGTCCAGCGCGCCCAGCCCAACCTAAATCCCGCCGTCGGTGACCGCGTAGCCGGCTTCCTCCAGCCCGGCTTTCAGCGCAACGCGGCAGGTTTCCAGTTCGTGCGGGTCGGTCGAGCGCACCACGAAATTGGCGCCGACGGTGCCGTCGCGGAAAAGGGATAGCTGCCGATGACGCAGCTTTCGTGCGCCTTTTCCGCCTGGCGCAGCACGTCGGCGATCTCGCTTTCCGGGGCCCAGGCGCCGAGGGTCACGCTGAGCAGGGCGCGCCGCCCTCTAGCGTGCCGGTGAGCGCGTCGAGCATGCCGGCGGTGATATGGGGCACGCCGGCCATCAGGAAGAGATTCTCGATGCGGATGCCGGGCGCGCCGGACATGCGGTTCTCGATCAGCTCGGCGCCTTCGGGCACCCGGGCCATGCGCAGCCGGCCTTCGTTGAGACCGCCGCGGGTGGCGTAATATTTTTCCAGGATCGCGCGCGCCGCCGGGTGGATCACGACATCGACGCCCAGAGCCTTGGCAATCGCGTCGACGGTGATGTCGTCATGGGTCGGGCCGATGCCGCCGGTGGTGAACAGATAGTCGTTGCGGGCGCGCAATATATTCACCGCCTCGGCGATATGATCCATGTCGTCGGCGACCACGCGGACCTCGGCGAGGCGGATGCCCTGCACGTTGAGCCAGCTGGCGACCTGCGCGATATTCTTGTCCTGGGTGCGGCCGGAGAGGATTTCGTCGCCGATCACGATGAGGGCGGCGGTCCAGATTTTTCTTTGCTCATGGCCCGTCTATAGAGCGATGCCGGGCGCTTTGGGAATATGTTATTTGGTGCCGCTGGCCGGCTTTGCCTGATGGTCGGCCCGATAGTCCGAAAGCGGCGGGCGGGCAATCCGGTCGAGCGGCACGTGCAGCCACGATGGCTCGCTGCCCAGCCGCGCGTTGAAGCGGGTGTTGAAGGTGAACGGGTCGGGGCTGGCCGAGAAGAGATCGGGGCCGTAGAGCGGCTCGACGTCGGCCTGCGCATAGCCCATCAGCCCGAGCAGCGTCGGGAAAATCCGGTAATGCGAGCTTTTGTCCCGGCCCGCCGCCGCCGCCCTGGTCCAGCGCTGCGCCCCGGCCGGATCGCCGATCACCACCAGCGGCACCACGCCTTCCTCGATCTGCGGGTCGGGGGTGCAATGGGTTGCTTCGCCGCCGTCGCCGCGCTCGTGAAAGCTCTGGCCATGGTCGGCGGTGTAAAGGATCGTCGCCTCGCCGATCTGCGCCTGCGCGAACAGCCGGTCGAAAAAGTCGCCGACATTCCACAGAAGCGTGTTGCGATAGCTGTTGCGATAGAGCTGCCAGTTGTCCGCCCGCCCGTCGAGACCGTCGGTCCCGCCCATGTCGCTGACATCGGGATATTGGCCGCGCGCCAGCATCGGCCGGTAGCGGGCGTGGTCCATCGGGAATTTGTCGCTGACCGGGAAATGGCCGCCGACCTTGTTGACCAGGATCAGCTGCGGCTCGTCATCGTTGAGATAATCCGCCAGCCGGTCGGCCACCGCATGGTCGCGGTCGACAATCGGCACATCGGCGAACTGGTCCCAGCGATCGATCAGGGCGCGCTCGGCATCGTCCATCCGGTTCTGGTAATGGCCGCCGGTACGCTGGGCATCGATATATATGGTGGCAAGCCCGGCAGTCCTGGCATAGGCCCAGATCGACGGCATCGAACGGACCGTCTCGCGATAATTGTCGCGGGTCCCGCCAAAGCGCAACGTGACATTGCTGCCGACGCTGCAATGGTTGATCGCGGTCGCCAGTCCGAAATTGTGGATCGGCACCGCGCCCC
>NZ_PYIA01000063.1:0-14491 GCF_013265645.1 Sphingopyxis sp. BSNA05
GCGCGTGCGGGAGATGGGCCCCTGCCTTCGCAGGGGCACGCGGAGTCCCCTAGCCGTCGAACCCCACAAACACGGCAGCCTCATCCACCGGCTTCCGCTCCGACACCACGGCATTGGCGGGAAAGCTCTCGTCCGGCCAGCCGAGTGCAATACTTTTCATGATCACCTGGTCATCGGCAATGCCGGCATGTTCGCGGACCACCGGCGACTGCATGATGCCCTGGCTGTTGATCACCGTACCCAGTCCCCGCGACCAAGCCGCATTGACCAACGCGGTTGCCACGGCGCCACAGTCAAAGGGCGTATCGTCACTGCCGTCCACCGCGCGGTCATAGGTGATGATCACGCATACCGGCGCGTCAAATTGCCGGAATCCCCGCATCACCCAGTCCTGCCGCGCTTCCTTGTCGTCGCGCTCGATCCCCATCGCCGAGAAAAGCTGTTTCGCCACACCGATCTGCCGCTCGCGATGCGCGCCTGCAAAGGCCTCTCCGGTCCGGAACTCGCGCGACTGCGGCACCCCGGCCAGCATCTGCTCGGTGTTGCCGGCGCGGATTTTCTCCAGCGGCTTGCCGGTGATGACGTAAAAATTATAGGGCTGCGTGTTCATCGAAGAGGGGGCGCGCATCGCCAGTCCCAGTATTTCCTCGATGAGTTCCTGCGGAACAGGGTCCGGCTTGTAGCCGCGTATACTGCGCCGGCCGAGGATTACGTCGTCAAACTGCATGGAAGTCTCCGTGTGTAAATATGGGCTGCTGGCTAGCGGACAAATGGCGCTGTGCAAAGCCCGCTGTTGTCAGCGGCTTGACCGCAAACGACGGCCAGTGTGCTAATAGAGTGCATGATCCCCATTATCTGCTAAGCCCCACGTCATGAAAGACCGTTTCGAACGCCACAAACAGCCCTGGACCAGCGAAGAAGTGCAGAAGCTGCACGCCTTTGCCAAAAAGGGCATGACGCTCAAGGCCATATCCAAGGCGCTGACCCGCAGCGAAGAATCGATCCGGACCCGGTCCAAGCTGGACAAGCTGAAAATCGCCAAGAAGCGGTAAAACGCCCCTGCAAACCACTGGCTCGACAGAAACGGGAATGCCGGACTGATTCAAAGCAATCGGTCAAAAACGGCATTGAAGCGGTCAGTGCCGCTCATTTTCCCCTTCATAATCCTCGATATGCTGCAAGTAATAGCGAGCGCTGACGACTTTTATCATCAGATATTCTCCGACAATCATGATGAACCAGTCGGCTGCGATTGCGGCGAAGATTGCGGCAAAGATGCCGATGAAAAACCTAAGATTCCTGCCTGGGCGACAGCCAGTCCAAGCGTGCCGAGCAATACCAGCGCCGACAGGAAAGTTGCGACGACCGGCAGCATCGCCTTGCACCAGAACAGGTGCGGGAAGTCCCGATCGGAATCGATTGCACCCGATTTCGCGATCTTGCGGAGTTCGTGCGCTGCCAGATTTGCGGTCTTGATCGGCATCGTGAATATCGAACGGATGAGGATCAGGCCACCCGACGCAAGCCCCGGTCCGCGGGCTTTGCCGCTTTTCCCTGACGGTCCGGCTTCCGTGTCGGCTTGCAACGCTGCGCCACAATTGGCGCAATAGCTATCTGCCGCTTGAACTTCAGTGCCGCAAGATGTGCAGACCATCGATTACCCCCGTATAGCGCCCCTTGGGCTGGCTTATCACAAAATTTGCCCCTTTCCACAAGCCGCTTCCTCCGGGTTCCCCCAAACCTGCCTATCGACTACCGGGCACCTGCGGGAACATTTGCAGCGGGCAACAACACTAGCCCCGCGGCACCCGGATCTTGTCGACCAGCCAGCCGATCTCCTTCGGCGGCGCGCTGGTGAACCGCGCGACCGCAATAGCCACCGCGAAATTCAGCAGCATTCCGATCACGCCAATACCCTCGGGCGAGATTCCGAACAGCCAGTTGGCCGCGACATTGCTTTCCGGCGACCAGAGCTTGAACCAGCCGATATAGAGGAAGGTGAAGGTCAGGCCCGTTACCATTCCGGCAATCGCGCCCTCGCGGTTCATCCGTTTGGAAAAATCCCCATGAAGATCGCCGGAAATAGCGAGGCGGCGGCCAGACCAAAGGCGAAAGCAACCACCTGCGCGACCCATCCGGGCGGATAGATGCCGAGATAGCCGGCCACAACGATCGCTGCGGTAGCGGCCAGCCGGGCTGCGAGCAGCTCGCCCTTCTCGGTAATCTGCGGTCGGAAGGTGCTTTTCAGAAGATCGTGACTGATTGACGAACTGATCACCAGTAGCAGCCCCGCCGCCGTCGACAGCGCCGCCGCCAGACCGCCGGCCGCGACCAGCGCGATCACCCAGCCTGGCAGATTGGCGATTTCCGGATTGGCCAGCACCATGATATCGCGGTCAACATAGACCTCGTTCGGATTATCGTTCGCCGCAGCATTTTCTACAACACGTTCACCACTGGGTCCGGTGCTTGTCGTGAACTGCGGCGCGCCCTGAAAAGGATCGCCCTTGCCCAGCTGCATCTTGCCGTCGCCATTTTTGTCGCGCCAGGCGATCAGGTCGTTGCTCTCCCAGTTTTGAACCATGCCGGTGCCTCAGCATAATCGATATCCTGCACGCTATCGATGAAGTTGAGCCGGGCAAAGGCGCCCACCGCTGGTGCTGTGGTATAGAGCAGGGCAATGAAAACCAGAGCCCAACCCGCCGACTTGCGCGCGTCCGACGCCTTGGGCACGGTGAAGAAGCGGACAATGACATGCGGCAGGCCAGCGGTTCCGATCATCAGGCAGCGGTGATGCAGAAACGTCGATCATCGACTTGCTGCCGTCGGTATAGGCGGCAAAGCCCATGTCCTGCAGCACCAGATCCAGCTTTTGCAGCACATAGAGTCCCGACCCGTCATTGACCGTCGAACCCAGGCCCAGTTGCGGTACCGGATTGCCGGTGATCAGGAAGCTGATGAAAAAAGCCGGGACCATATAGGCAAAGATCAACACGCAATATTGCGCGACCTGCGTATAGGTGATGCCCTTCATCCCGCCGAGCACGGCATAGACAAAGACAATCGCCATGCCGATGATAACGCCGAGTGTGATCGGTACATCGAGAAAGCGGGAGAAGACGATGCCAACCCCGCGCATCTGCCCGGCGATATAGGTGAAGCTGATGAAGATCAGACAGATCACCGCCGCCACCCGGGCCGCTTTCGAATAGTAACGCGTGCCGATAAAGTCCGGCACCGTAAACTGGCCGAATTTCCGCAAATAGGGCGCGAGCAAAAGCGCCAGCATGACATAGCCGCCGGTCCAGCCCATCAGATAGACCGAGCCGTCATAGCCGGAAAAGGCAATGATTCCGGCCATCGAGATGAAACTCGCTGCCGACATCCAGTCGGCTGCTGTCGCCATGCCGTTGACCACGGGATTGACCCCGCCGCCGGCGACATAGAATTCTTTCGTCGAACCGGCCCGCGACGCGATCGCGATCCCGATATAGAGCGCAAAGGACAGGCCAACGAAAATATAAATGAGTGTCTGGGTTTGCATCAGCCGCGCTCAATCATCGAGATCATATTGGCGCTCGATCTGCTTCATCCGCACGCTGTAAAAGATGATCAGCAGGATGAAGAAATAGATCGCGCCCTGCTGCGCGAACCAGAAGCCGAGCGGATAACCGCCAATGGCAAATTGATCGAGAAAGTCGCGAAAGAGGATGCCCGCGCCGAAAGAAACGACGAACCAGATCGTCATCAACGTCGCGAGCAACCGGATATTCTGTGACCAATAGGCCTTTTCCACATCGCTGGTAGCCCCGTCGCCAACGGACTTTTCCGGACTGTTATCGGACATGCTGGCCTCCCCCATTTTTCGTTACCGCCCAAACTAGGAGGTCGGGCAGGATTGCGCAAACAGGTTTTCGGAGCCCCCCGCTACAGGGAGACAGCGGCAGCGTCTCGCGCTCGCCTAGCGCGCGGCGTCATCCGGGACGGATGGGGAAATTCTCGAACGCAGCAGCAAGGTGGCCTGATCATATAAGTTCGAATCCTGATGGGCACGCGCCATCAGTTGCGCGCCATCAACGAGCGCAAGGCAGGCGTTCGCTTCTTCGACAGGATCGCCTATATCGGCTATGCTGCCATCCTTGAGGCCCAGTTCGAACGTCTCGGTCAGCCACGCGATATTGGCTTCATGAAAGCTAAGCAGATCATCGACGATTTCACTGTGCAGTCTGTCGCGGTCAATATTCAGCGCAATCGACATGCAGATCGACTCGCCTTCTTCGACGAAGGTGCCGGTTTCGACAATATAGGCCATTAGACGATCACCCGCACGGCGCTGCTGGCCCGTCTCTTCCAGAAACGAGAATATCTGACCGGAGAAACGCCGGAATATCGCGGCTATCAGTTCCGATTTCGAGGAGAAATGGTAATATATGCTCGACTTCTGGATACCGACATCACGCGCAATCTGGTCCAGACTGACGCCGTTATATCCCCGTCTGCGGACCGCCTCGGCAGCAATGTCCATGATCGCCAATCTGGTACTCATCGGGCGCCCATAACAGCAGGATCCTGCGATGTAAAATATACTATGCCTGTCATAAATTTTAAGCATATCGAGCATTAAAATTAACGATAGACCCCTATTCTTGATTGACTACCAACCGATCGGTCGATACGCGCTCGCAAGTCGAGTAGGTGACAGGAGTAAATATGCGTGAGTACAAAGATATAATTTCAAATAATGCCCGTTCTGGCAAACCAACTGATCACGCACGCACACAAGTCAAAGCACCGGCTGCCAATATCGGGACAGACCGGGGCTACAATATTGATCCGGCGAGGACCGCTGCGTTCTTGCTAAAAAGTCGCGCCATCGCTGTGTATCAATTGCGCGACAGCAAGCTTTATATCGATGACATCTCCTGGCACATCCTGCTGGACCTGATCGTTTCGACCGATGCTGGAACGCCGGCCACCGCGCTGGATCTTGCGTCCAGACTTGATGTAAAGACGTCGATCCTGTCACGATATATCGACTATATGATCGATAGCGGGCTGGTCGAAAAATATGCCGGTGGCGGGGACAAGAACCAGGCGCCCCTAAGACCGACTGCAGCGGGCAATGCCCTGTCCCGCGATATATTACAGAAAATCGGTCAACAATTCGTCAGTATCTGACGACATAATTCCAATTGCTATGCTGCCTTGATCGACCCGTTGGTCCGTTCAATATCCGCAAGCTGGCAGAGTTCCCCGATCGCTATATCCACATGGATGGCAGCTATGCTCGCCTGAATGGTGTCCAGTTGCGACAGAATCTGTTCGAGCTGGTCGATCCATTCCCGCAAGGCTTCGGTGTCACTGCTCATCGTTTTAAACAATTTTTCCTGCTATTCTTGTGGAACCAAAATCAGACCGGCACCGTTTGCATCCTTTTGCTCCACCAAGTCAACCATTTCCCATGCACGACCGGAGCCGGGTCAGATTCGAGCCAGTTATCGCTTGCCGGAATCAAGCTGAATTCCAATTGAATGTAAATAGCCATATTATGGTGTAACATACAACTATTTACAGTTCATGCCTGACCTCACAGCTCTTCCACCGATCCCGTGGTCTGCTCCCGGAGAGACGATGGCCTCAATCAAATTTCCCGCTCTTCGGGAATCCCGTCGGTGGCAACCGGCCCGCCGCCCCGCGCGCGACCCGCCACATGGTCAGATCATTTTCCGTGCGCGTCCGGCCGCTTTCACCGCCCATGGTCCAGCTCAGCCCTTCTTCCAGTCTGAACAGGATCGCGTCGGACAGCCCGCCGTCCTTGTAGCGCTGCAGCATGACGCCCTGCCCCCTTGCCATTTCCGGCATTTCGGAAAGCGAGAAGACGACCAGTTTGCGGTTTTCGCCGATCGCCGCGACATGGTCGGCATTTTCCGGAACCGGGCGGACAACGAGCAGGCGTGCGTCGCCCTTAAGGTTCGCAACCTGACGACCCTTCTTGGTTTCAGCAACCACATCGGCGATATTGGCGACGAAACCGCGCCCCCAGGTCGAGGCCAGCAGCAGCTTCCCCTTCATGTCGGCGACCATTAGCGCAATCGGTTCGGCGCCAGGTTCCAGGTCGACCATAGATCCGACCGGTTCGCCAAATCCGCGCGCGCCGGGAAGCTTGTCCGCCCCGATCGTATAGAAGCGCCCGTTGTCGCAACACATCAGCAGCTTGTCGGTGGTCTGCGCGTGGAAGGCATATTTCGGGCCGTCGCCTTCCTTGAACTTGAAACTGTCCGGCGTGGAAAGGTCCGCATGGCCTTTCATCGCCTTGATCCAGCCGCGCTGCGACATGATCACGGTGACCGGCTCCTTCTCGATAAAGGCTTCAAGAGAGATTTCCCGTGCGGGCGCGGCCTCGATCAGCATCGTCCGCCGCGCGCCAAGTTCGGTATCCTCGGCATAGAGCTTGCGCAGCTCCGCGAGATCCTTCTTCAGCCGTGTCTTCTGCCGCGCCGGGCTGTCGATCAGCTTTTCCAGCCCTTCCCGTTCCTCGAGCAGCTTGTCGCGCTCGGTCCGCAATTCCATCTCCTCGAGCTTGCGCAACGAGCGCAGACGCATGTTGAGGATCGCCTCGGCCTGACGGTCGGTCAGCTTGAACTCGTCCATCAGCATCGGCTTGGGTTCGTCATGATTACGGATAATCTCGATCACCCGGTCGAGATTGAGATAGGCAATGATATAGCCTTCGAGCAGTTCGAGCCGGGCATCGATCTTGTCGAGCCGGTGCTGCGAACGGCGCACCAGCACTTCAATCTGGTGGACAATCCAGTGCCTCAAAACTTCGCTTATGCCCATCACCTTGGGCACCCGGTCCTTGTCGAGCACATTCATGTTGAGGGAGAAGCGGTTTTCCAGATCCGACATGCGGAACAGCGCGTTCATCAGGTCCTCGGGATCGACCGCGCGGTTTTTGGGTTCGAGAACAATCCGAACCTGTTCATCGGATTCATCCCGGATATCAGCGAGGATCGGCAGTTTCTTGTCGGCAATGATCTGGGCGATCTGCTCGATCAGCTTGCCTTTTTGCACCTGATAGGGAATTTCGGTGACGACGATCTGCCACGCTCCGCGCCCCTCGGCGTCTTCCTTCTCCCACTTGCAGCGCACCCGCATCGCACCGCGTCCGCTTTCATAGGCCGCGTCGATCACCGATTTGGGATCGACCAAAGTGCCGCCGGTCGCCAGATCCGGCCCCTTGATGATCGCCATGATCTCGGCATGTTCGGCCTTGGGACTATCGATCAGCAAGGTTGCGGCGTCGATAATCTCGTGGACATTGTGCGAAGGAATACTGGTTGCCATGCCCACGGCGATCCCGCTCGCGCCGTTCGCGAGCAGATTGGGAAACAGGCCGGGCATGACCTCGGGCTCTTCATCCTCGCCATTATAGGTCGGTTTTAGGTCGGCGGCATTCTCGTCCAGACCGTGCATCAGCTCGATCGCCGTGCGGGTCAGCCGGGCTTCGGTATAGCGATAGGCGGCAGCATTATCGCCGTCGATATTGCCGAAATTCCCCTGCCCGTCGACCAGCGGATAGCGCAGGGAGAAAGTCTGGGCGAGACGGACCATCGCATCATAGACCGACTGGTCGCCATGCGGGTGATATTTACCGATCACATCGCCGACCACACGGGCGCATTTCTTGTAACCTTGCGACGGATCGAGCTTGAGCAGCCGCATCGCCCACAGGAGACGGCGATGCACGGGCTTCAGCCCGTCGCGCAAATCCGGCAGCGACCGCGCGGTAATCGTCGACATCGCGTAAATCAGATAGCGTTCGGAAAGCGCCGCATCAAAGGGCGCTTCGACTATCGCATCAAATTCATCTTCGGGTTCTTCGGGCGGGGCTTCGGTTACATCACTCATGCTCGCAGCGATAGCAGGGTGGATTCATGCTTGGTAGTGGGAAATTGGTCCCGGCAGTGTGAGACGCGGTTTCCACCGACCAACTTCAAGGCCCGGCGCACGCATTAGCCGGGATGAGGCCCATGATTACCCTGTAGATGAGCTTTCACAACCCAGGACACATCGTTGACGATGTCACAGCATCACATTAGCGTCAGAGTCATTCGCGGGAAGAGGAACCAGAGCCATGCGTTTTTCATTATTTGCCATCATGATGCTTTCGCCTTAGCCGCATGCAGCAACGGCAGTGAATCCGGAGCCGAACTGCAGATGACGGAAGAATCGGCAGATGCATATTCTGTCGAAGAGCCCCCTGTTCGGGATTCGGAAAGCGCCAACAGCACCGCGGAGGCTGGCGACATCCCGGTTTCGGTTCCACAGATCGCCTATAGCTATCAATATGGCTTTCGCCTTCCAGCCTCGGAAATTGCAAAGACTCAACGGGCTCATGTCGAATTGTGCGAAAAACGCGGCCCGGAAATCTGCCGCGTCCTGAATATGGACAATAGTGGCGGAGAAGGTGATTATGCCACGGGCATGCTGAATATCGAAGTTGCCGCGCCACAAGCGCGTGCCTTTGGCGAGCAGCTCGCCAAAGCGGTCGACAGCAACGGCGGGAGCCAGATTGCGACATCGATAAGCGGCGAAGATCTTTCCAAGCGGATTGTCGACACGGAAGCACGTCTCCGAAGCCGGAGTTTATTGTCGCAGCGCCTGACTGAACTGCTCCGGACCAAGAAAGGGAGCGTGGCGGAACTCGTAGAAGCCGAGCGCGCGGTTACGCAGGTCAATGAGGAAATCGATCAGGCCCGCGGTTGGCTGAAGGAAATGCGCGGACGCGTGGCATTCAGCAAGATCGTGATCAACTACCAGTCCGCGGCGCCAGGTTCTGGCGGTTTCTCAAGGCCAATTCGAGAAGCTTTCGCCGGTATCGCCTCGACACTCGGTTCTTCGATCGGTGCCGCGATCACATTCCTTGCCGTCACCCTGCCCTGGATATTGGTTTTGTGCTTGGGGATTTACCTGCGTCGCAGATTCAAGGCACCGGACCGCACATTCTGGGGGCGTCGGATTGAAGTCGCCGCATCCTCGGACGATTGATTGCGCCGCCATTCACTTTGGCATATAGATGGAGTTCAACGCCCCGGTTCAATCGAAATCGCACGATTCGGTTCTCCGGGGCATGATTTTTGTCGCTCTCTTTGCGAAGTGGAACCCAGCAATGTCCCGTCGTCGCCAGATTTACGAAGGTAAGGCCAAGATTCTTTACGAAGGTCCTGAGCCAGGCACTATCATCCAGTATTTCAAGGATGATGCCACCGCTTTCAATGCCGAGAAAAAGGCACGATCAACGGCAAGGGCGTGATCAACAACCGGATCAGCGAGCATATTTTCACATTGCTCGGCCATATCGGTATCCCCAGCCACTTCATCCGCCGACTCAACATGCGCGAACAGCTCGTCAAACAGGTCGAGATTGTCCCGATCGAAGTGATTGTTCGCAATGTCGCTGCCGGTTCCCTTTCCAAGCGCCTCGGCATCGAAGAAGGCACACCGCTGCCGCACACATTGCTGGAATATTGCTACAAGGATGACGCGCTCGGCGATCCGCTGGTTGCCGAAGAACATATCGCCTGCTTCGGCTGGGCCAGTCAGGAGGAAATGCAGGATATTTCCGCCATGGCCATCCGGATCAACGACTTCATGGCCGGCATGTTCGCGGGAATCGGCATCAAGCTGGTCGATTTCAAGCTCGAGTTCGGACGGGTTTTCGAAGGCGATTTTTCCCGGATCATTCTCGCTGACGAAATCAGTCCAGACGGCTGCCGCCTCTGGGATCTCAAGACAAACGAGAAGCTCGACAAGGATCGCTTCCGCCGCGATCTGGGTGGAGAAGCCGAGGCTTATCAGGAAGTTGCCCGGCGCCTCGGATTGTTCCCGGAAGGCGGGAGCGAAGTGACCGACCTCAACAGCGAACGGAAAAAGCGCGGAAAGTAGGCTGGCCGCGACTTCGCCGGGCACTGCAACAAGCCTTGGAATGTCCGGGAACGGCAAGCAAAAGCTGCGATGGTTTACGCCAAATTAACCATTGAACTGATAGCACGGACCTCATGTGGAACCCATGTGAGGAATTATTCCGATGCGCCTTTTGATTTTGCTCGCCAGTACAACGATGCTCGCCGCTTGCGGCGGTGCCGGCCCCCAATCCGCTGGCAGCAGCGCGCCTCCAACCGGCGGCACGGGCAGTGGATCCGGCAGCGGGACCGAGCATACATTTGTCGATCCGACCGAAGCCAAAACCTACACCGCTGTCGGCTCGTCACACAGCTATCAGTCGACCGTGCTGGATCCGGGCGCCAATGGCCAGCAACGGACGGTGCGTCAGACCACCCAGATCAGCCAATTATATCAGGGTGATGCCACAACGGTTCGCAATTCGAGTCTGACCATCGCCTATGATCCACGGGACGCGATCTTCAACGTCAGCTTTACCAACGGTCTGGCCGGAACATCCGGCGCCAGCCGCTTTCAGGATCCATTGCATCGCACGGATTTCGGAGGCGCCGTCGAACCCCAGGTCGGCACACCGAATCTCGGCTCTAATCTGTGGAACATCCCGGGAGTTCAATATCTCGAATCCGGCGCGTCGAACAATGTGGTTCAGGCAGGAGTATTGACCGGCGCGTCCGCGGAATTCCTGTTCGATCTGATCGATAGGGAGCAGGCCGGCAGCTACGACGCGACGACCTTCTTCTATCAGCTTCCCGGCACCGACACGCAATATGTCACATTTGCCGGTTATCTCCGGAACAAGGCTTCCGTCTCCTATGACGCGACACCGGCCTGACCACGCAGGTCAGCACGCTTGAACGAGGTGCCTTTGCCTATGGACAAATAACATCCAATGACAATGTGCCCACATCGGGCACCGGCACCTTTGACGGCACGATGTTGGCCACGATGGTTTTCAACGACCAGCCAGACATCACGGGCAACCGCGACACCTACATGCAATGGATCGCGGGCAACGCATCGACGAGCGTCAATTTCGGAGCGAACACCTTTTCGCTCTCGCTGGACGGTTCGGTCGGCGCCCCAACGTTCGACGGCACCAGCGGACAGCATAGCGTGCTCGAGGGCGCACGATTTTTGCCAATGGCGGCGGCGACATCAACCTGGTCTCCGCAGGCGGTTTCTTCGGCCAGTTCAACGAGGCATGGTTCGTCAATCCGGACAGCTCGAGACTGGATCTCGTGATCGCCGGGTCCAGCATCAACGGTGCCTTCTACGGTCCGGATGCCGAGGAGCTGGGGGGTGGCTATCGTATCGTTGGCGGCACGCCGGACGAACGGATCGACATTCTGGGAACCTTTGTCGGCAAGCAGCCCTAGAGGCAGGGATGCGTAATTCCGCCACTCTGGTAAAAACCGCAGCGCTCTCCTGCGTGGCAATTGCAGGACTGGGCCAGGCTCGGGCAGCGACACCTATGGCAATGCTGGCCGATGGCGCTGCCGAGATTGCTTCGAATTTCGAGCCGGGCTGCAACAGCGCCGGCCAGTGCAATCTGCGCGTGACACCGCAACAGCTTCTGGCGCAGGCGGAAGCCCTGATCCAGCAGAAAAATTATCAGGCGGCACTGCCTCTGGTCGACGCTTTGGGACAGGTGCCCGAGTTGCAGATGCAGCAACGCTTTCTCGCCGGCTATATCGCCATCGAAACGGGTGACATCAAAGGCGCGATCCGGAAGTTCCGGTCGATACTGAATGAAAATCCGGGACAGACGCGGGTCCGGCTGGAACTGGCGAGAGCCTATTTACTGACCGGCAAGGAAGCCAGCGCCGACTATCATTTCCGCCTTGCACAAAATGACGAGAATCTCCCGGACGAGATCGCCAGGACCATTCGCAACACGCGCAGCATTTTGCGCGATCAGAGGATATGGCGCTTCAGTTTCGATTTCGGCTTCGCGCCGGATACCAATATCAACGGCGCCACGGATGCAGAGTCCATCGACATCAACTTCGGCCCGATCAAATTGCCGCTGCAGCTTGACGAAAATGCGCGCGAACGTTCGGGAATCGGCCAGACCGCCGGCTTTTCCGGTGGCATTCGGATCAAGACCAGCGACCGGATGGCGCTGTTGTTCGACGCTGACAGCAAGATTGTGAACTACAAGGGCAAGGAAGCTGACGATATCGTGGTTCAGGTTGCCGCAGGTCCGGAACTGCGGATTGCCCGCTACAGCAGCATCTCGCTTCAGGCGGTCGGTCTGCATCGCTGGTACGGCGGACGGCTCGCGACGCGGGAATATGGCGGACGTGTCGGATATCAACAGGCGCTCAGCGAAGGACAGAGACTGGGTGTCGAACTGGACGTCAGGCGCACCGAATCCCAGACCAGCGATTCCTACAGTGGCTGGCAGCTTGGCGCGAATGCCACCTACGAACATCTCGTCGGCAAGGCACTGATTGCTTCAGCCAGCGTTTTTGCCCGTCGTGATCTGCTCAACGCCGAAGGCTTTTCCAGCTTCAACTACGGGGTCAATCTGGGGCTGGGTGGAGAATTGCCGCTGGGGCTGAACGCCGGGGTGGCCGCCAGCGTCAGCAGGTCGGCATTTGATGCCCCCTTGCTGCTCTATTCCACCGAGAAAAGGCAGGACTGGCGCGGATTCGCCCGCGCCTATATGGGCAGCCGCAAAATCAAGTTTCTCGGCTTCTCACCCTCCGTCGACTATGTATATTCGCGGGTGGACAGCAATTACGATCTGTATGAAATGAGCCGTCATCGCGTGAATTTCAAATTTGCCCGCTATTTCTGACGCGATAATGGCGCAATCCGGCATTCGTCCTTTCCAATTGTCCTTCTAACTCTTGCCCCGGCTAATCTTGGCGCTATAGCATGGCGTTGTTGACGACGGCAAAACGCGAGGGCGCAGGATGAAAGTCAGAATTTTTGTTACGCTGAAACAGGGCGTATTGGACCCTCAGGGCAAGGCTATCCACCATGCGCTGGAAAGCCTGGATTTTCCGGCGTAAACGATGTTCGTGCCGGCAAGCTGATCGAACTCGACCTTGATCCGTCCGTCAGCCGCGAAGAAATCGAAAAATGTGCGACAAGCTGCTCGCCAACACCGTGATCGAAAATTATGATATCGAGATGCCGGATTCGGCACTGGAGACCGTTTCCTGATGCAATCCGCAGTGATCGTCTTTCCCGGCTCGAACTGCGACCGCGACATGGCCGTCGCGCTGGAAACCGTTTCGGGACAAAAGCCTCACATGGTCTGGCATGGCGACAGCGAGCTGCCGTCGGGACTTGATGTCATCGCGGTTCCCGGTGGTTTTTCCTATGGCGATTACCTGCGATCGGGGGCCATGGCTTCACGATCCAACATCATCAAGCCGGTGATCGAAGCCGCCGCTCGTGGCGTGAAGATCTTGGGCGTGTGCAACGGGTTCCAGATCCTGACAGAAACGGGGCTGCTGCCGGGCGCGCTGATGCGCAACAGCAATATCCATTTCGTCTGCAAGGATGCCGAACTGGATGTGACCAACAATGATACGATTTTCACGTCGGGCTATGGCAAAAACGCCGCGATCTCAATTCCTGTGGCCCATCATGACGGCAATTTCTTTGCCGATGATGAAACGCTGGACCGGCTGGAAAACCAGAATCAGGTGGTGTTCCGCTATCGCGACGACATCAACGGATCCTCGCGCAATATTGCGGGCATCATCAACGAAGCCGGCAACGTATTGGGCATGATGCCACATCCGGAACGGGCAATTGACCCGAAACATGGCGGCACCGACGGGCTGGCCCTGTTCGAAAGCCTGCTCCGCTAGTTCCCGGCAAGGTTTCGATCGGATCGCTAACGGCTCCGAATAGAAAACACCGCAGATCGTGGAACTGATCGCCTTACAGAGCGATCCATAGTTTCACATTGCCGATATTGGATCGGCCCGGCTTTGCCGGAGGCGGTACGGGCACCGCAAGCCCCGATATTCTCAACCCGAAACAGCCCAGGACGGGTCTGATCCGACGCGCGGGTAAGCGATTGTGTGAAACGGCTCTCCGCCCCCGCATATCGCCAAAGCGGAAACGAAAAAGGGCCGGTCCGAAGACCAGCCCTTTCCGAAATAGGTAGCAATGTTGCTATTAGTTACCGGAACCAGGTCCGTACATAACTTCAACACGACGGTTCTGAGGCTCACGGACGCCGTCTGCGGTTTCAACGCGAGGACGCGATTCACCGAAGGCTTCGCTCGAGATAACGCCGCTACCGATGCCGCGCGATTCAAGATACGCACGAACAGCCGCGTTGCGACGCTGGGACAGACCGACGTTGTAGCTGGCAGAACCAGATTTGTCAGCGTGACCAGCCAGCATGACCTGAGCCGAACCACAATCGCCATATGCGGTAACCGCATTGTCGAGAACCGAAGCCGCTTCCGGAGTGATATCCGACTGATCCCAGTCAAAGAACACAATGTAAGGGCCAGGTGCACATACTGCCGGTGGTGGTGGCGGTGGTGGCGGT
>NZ_PYIA01000064.1:0-5470 GCF_013265645.1 Sphingopyxis sp. BSNA05
CGTCCGCCGCGCCCGCAGCCGGCTGGTGCAGCAGACGGTCGGTCCAGCGCAGCCCGCCGATGGTCATGCCGAAACATTGAATCGCCATCGACGCGGCGGTGACACGCAGCGGATCGAGCGCCATGACCCCGTGCTCGCGCAGCCCGTTGAACACCGGCACAAACACCACCCCGCCCCCGGTCCCCGACGTATTGGCAATCACCGCCGCCAGCGCCCCGATACCGGGCAGGAACCAGAGCTGGCCCAGCAGAGCGGGATCATAAGAGGCAAACAGCAAGATACCGGCATAAAGCGCGAGCAGCACGGCAGCGCCCCAGGTTACGAGGCGGCCTTGCGGTGGTGCTGTGAATCGACGGGAGGGATGGGTCATGCGGCGGCGTTGGCCAAAGGCTGGGGGCGATGCAAGGGGTAATCGGGTGGGGGTGGGTGGCTTGTTTCGGGATGGGGCAGTTGCGGTGATGGTGGGTGAATTGGTTTCGGACGGATCTTGGGTTGAAGTGTACTGTCACCGCATTTTTGGGCAACAATCAGAATCTCGCCACAATTACTTACAGCCTAAACGATTCACAGTTGTGTCTTTACATGCTAAAGCTTTGACTCGGAGGAAACAGCTATGGCGCAACAATCATCCATTGAATGGACTGACTTAACGTGGAACCCCGTGGTTGGCTGCTCGATTGAGAGTGCGGGATGTACCAATTGCTACGCGATGCGAATGGCTGCTCGCCTAGAGGCCATGGGCCACGAGAAATATCAGGGTCTTACTAAACGATCCAAGCGCGGCGCCGTGTGGACCGACAAGGTCCGCTGTCACGAGGAATCGGTTGATATCCCAATGACATGGAAAAAGCCGCGTCGTGTTTTTGTAAACTCCATGTCCGATCTTTTTCATCCTGATGTACCAAGCGACTTTGTAGAAAGTATCTGGAATGTGATGGCCAAAACGCCGCAACACCAGTATCAGATTCTGACCAAACGACCGCAGCGCATGGCAATGCTACTTAACGACATAGCTCCGGCACCTCTGCCGAATGTATGGCTTGGTACCAGCGTGGAAAATGCGAAAGTGGTAGATCGTATCGTTCATCTGCAAATGGTCCCAGCCAGCGTACGATTTATATCGTTCGAGCCGTTAATTGGCGACGTCGGGAAGGTTGATCTATCAGAAATTCATTGGGCTATTGTTGGCGGCGAAAGCGGACCGCGGTCACGACCAATGAACAAAGAATGGGTGGAGAGCATCCTTGACCAATGTCTTGAATCCGGCACTGCGTTTTTCTTCAAACAATGGGGCGGCGTAAACAAGAAGAAAACAGGCCGTCTTCTCCACGGGCGCGAATGGAATGAGTGGCCTGAATCCGCTTTCGTATGAAGCTCGATCCATCACACTACGAAGGCCGAGGGCCGGCCTTGGTGAAGCACACATTCATTCAAAAGTATCTACCGAGGCTAATAGCGAAAATTGCGTCGCGTTATGATGAGTTCGTCTACGTCGACCTCTTCGCAGGACCATGGAAAGAAAGAACCAAAGACCTATCCGACACCGCCTTTGGCATAGCTATGAGCGCTATGCGAGGAGCAAAGGCGCGTTGGAAGCAAAATGGGCGGTCCGTTAAAATGACTGCTCATCTCGTCGACTTAAACTCAGATGCGATCGAAAAACAGAAATATCTGATTGCGAAATATCCTGACATCGAAGTCCATCAGTACCAAGGAACAGCTGAGGCGAAGCTATCAAGCATACTCTCTTCCATACCCACGAACGCATTCTGCTTCGGATTTATCGATCCAAAAGGCGTGCCCGATATTCGGAAGTTCCAAAGCTTAATAGAGCGACCAAACACCGAAATATTCCTCAACTTTATGTTTGAATTCGCAAATCGCTTTGCAAGTACCGAACGTATGCCAACCCTAGAGTGGTTGACGGAAGTTAACGAAAGGGATGCATTCCGTGAAGAGATTAGTGAACTGTCTGGCAATGAGCGGGAGGTCGCGCTAACTGACCGTGCTCGCTTTGCTTTAGCCAGAATGGGGGACTTCCGCTTTGCTCCGGCTATTACCGTTGATGAAGAAGATGCGGATCGTTGTTTGTATAAATTGATCCTCCTCTCGCGGCACGAAATGGGCCTGCAGGTCTTCCGTGATGCTCAGCGTGCGGCGCTGGAGATACAGGCAATGAATCGAAGTGATCGAAAATCGGTAAAAAGAGCGACCCAGTCGGGCATGGAGGACATGTTTGTCGATATTGAGCCAATCAATCCTGCGGAAAGGAGCGCCAAAGAAATCCAAAATGGCGTCAATGATGGCAAAAGATGTGCCTTTGAAATTATCAGGGAGGCTGGTACTCAGGGCATTAGTTGGGGCGCTTTATGGCCAAAGGTACTTGAAGAAAACGTATTAACCCACAGTGATCTGGGCGACATTGTCGTCAGCATGCGAGATAGTGGTCAGATATCAATCCGAGGGTGGGAGCCCAGAGTTCGCAAGCCTCGTGATGGTTATCAACTAATTGATTGTTCAAAAAAGTCCTAACATTACGCGCGCGAGTCCGCCTCGCCCCCCTGCCCGCTTGCGATCAGCTCCCGCCCGGCAAGACGTCTCCAACTACGTTGAGAGTACACGAATTGGAATTACGCTAACAGCGGACTAATTGGTAAAAACCTCATTATACCCCCTTCACCCCACCCCAATTTCCTTCAACGCCGCATCCTCCAGAAACGCGCTGCGCGTCATCTTGCGGGTGCGGGCGGCGCTGTCGATCATTTTGACTACGCCGGTGTCGAGTGAGACATTATAGCGGCCGGTCCGGCCGGTGCGCTCCAGATAGGGGATCTGGACCAGAAAGGCGCCGTGCTTCAGATCGTCGGCGGCGGATTTCTGGATTTCGCCGATCGGACTGGCGGGGATCAACTCCTCATCCTCGAAATAGAGCGACAGCGCCTCGATCGCGTTGGCAATAATATCCTCTTGCCGGTCCGCGGCGGAAAAGCAGCCGGGCACATCCGGAAAGGAAATTCCGTAGGCGCTGTCTTCATCCTTATGCACAACGGCAAAATAAAACATGGGCTGGGCCTTTCAAATCCATCCCGCCATCCGGGCGATGCTGCGCGCCGTGCCGACGGGCAAGTCTTTCCTGGGATGCGGAACAATGATGGTGCGATCGTCCTTGCGATATTTATGGTGGGAGCCTCTGACCGAAACCAGTTCATAGCCCTCTTTGCGGAGCCGCCGGATGATCTGCTTGCTGCTCCGCTCCATGTGTATTTATATACACATTTTTGTTGAAAGTCAATCGACGGTTGTAGCGGTCACCAACCCCGCACACTATTCCCCACCAGAAACCCGCCAGCCAGATCCGCCGCAGTCAGGTCCGCCTCGACCGCCTGCCCGCTCTCGATCAGTTCCGCGCGCAGGACGCCCGGCAATAGGCCCCGGCCCAGAGGCGGCGTCAGCAGCTTGCCGTCGCGCTCGACAAAGACATTCCAGATCGCGCCTTCGGTGACATAGCCCTCGCCATCGACGAAGATCGGGTGGACGCCCTCGCCCCGGCCGCCGTCTTCGCTGGCGACCTGATAGACCCGCCGGTCGCTGGTCTTGTGGTGCAGGCGGAAGTCCGCCTTGTCGGCCTGCATCGGCACCAGCCGGCATCGCACCGGGCCGTCCTGCGGGGCGGCATCGGTTTCAGCTCGATCGCCAGCGCGCCGGACTGGCCGAGGTGCAGGCGGACCATCGCGGGGCTGTCCTGGTGAAAGGTGATGGCCTGGATCGCGTTGCGGGCGGCGTGGCGGTCGAATTCGAAGTCCAGGGCGGCGGCGCTGGTCTTCATCCGTTCGAGATGCGCTTCCAGCCGCTTGATGCCGCTGGCGGGATCAAAGGCCATGGTCTCGATCAGATCGACCTTATGGCCGCCTTCCGCATTGGCATCCA
Source organism: Sphingopyxis sp. BSNA05 (assembly GCF_013265645.1). Lineage (NCBI taxonomy): Bacteria > Pseudomonadati > Pseudomonadota > Alphaproteobacteria > Sphingomonadales > Sphingopyxidaceae > Sphingopyxis > Sphingopyxis sp. BSNA05. Next base: position 3,928 of record NZ_PYIA01000064.1, read on the forward strand.
CTTTCGCAAATCTCCCCTTGGCGAGGCATTCCCGCCACTCGTCTTCCCCGTTTGAGTCCGCCACTATGCCAGAGCCGAGGCCGATGGAAAGCGTTTCTTTGCCCTCTTGCAGGAAGAAGGTGCGGATCGCGACATTGAAGGCGGCGTCGGAGCGGCCCTGTGCGTCGGGCGCGTCGATCCGGCCGATCGAGCCGCAATAGATGCCGCGCGGGGCGTGGTCGGCGGGGGAGCCTGGGGCGCGCTTTCCAGCTCGTCGATAATCTCCATCGCCCGGATTTTCGGGGCGCCGGTGATCGATCCGCAGGGGAAAATCTGCCTTATTATGTCTACTGCGTCGAGCCCGTCCTGCAGCTGCGCAGTGACGGTCGAGGTCATCTGGTGGATGGTCGGATAGCTTTCGATATGGAACAGCTCCGGCACGGCGACGCTGCCGCGCTGCGCCACCCGCGACAGGTCGTTGCGCAGCAGGTCGACGATCATCAGATTTTCCGCGCGCTGTTTGGGGTCGCTTTGCAGATGGTCCTGCACCGCTGCGTCGGCTGTCGGATCGGCGAGGCGCGCGGCGGTGCCCTTCATCGGCTTGGCGGTGATCCGGCCGTCTTTCAGCGCGAAGAACAGTTCCGGAGAGAAGGACAGCATCCAGTTGCTCCCGTCAAAGACCACGCCGCCATAGCCGGCCTGCGCCCGGTCCCTGATCGCGGCATAAAGTGGCAAAGGATGTCCGGAAAAGTCCATTTCGGCGCGAAAAGTGAGATTGGCCTGATAGATATCGCCATTATTGATATAATTTTGTACCTTTTCGAACGCCGCTTCATAAGCGTCGCGCGAGATCGAGGGTTTCAGCCGGCCGAGCCACGCCCCGTTGCGGTCGGGCAAGGCCCGGGCGACGGCGTCCGGACTTAACTCTTTGTAATCCTTGAATATTCCAAACCATGCCAGCGGGGCGGGCAGATTGTCCGGCATTTTGCCCCGCAACCGCGCCTCCAGCGCCAATCCCGCTTCATAGGACAGATAGCCCGCCACATGCTTTCCCGCCCTTCGGGCCCGCGACAGGGCGGCAAAACATGCTTCCAAGTCTTCCATTTTATCGGCCCGGATGATCTCCACCGGATCGCTGTAAAGCCGCGCCGGAGCGCCGCCGGACGGGCGCGCATCGTCGAGCAGGACAAAGGGAGATTTTCCACCGAACATCACTCACCCCTAATTGCTTTTGCACCCATTCGTCCATAAGCATGACGAAAGAAAGCAGGGAGTGACGGGAATGGTTTTTGCGCGGTTTTGCCGGATTGGCATGGCGATACTGGCCCTGGCGGGCGCGAGCGGGGCCGTTGCGGGGGAAGCGGTCGCGCCGCGCCCGGCCGCGCTGGTAGCCGACCAGGCGCCTGATATTCCACAGGAAATCGTCGACCGCACCCGGTCCTATATGGAATATCGCACCGCCAGTTTTGTCGACTGGGATCCCAAGACCAGAGCCATGCTGATCGCCACCCGGTTCGCCGACACCAGCCAGCTGCACCGCGTCGCCACCCCGATGGGCCAGCGC